>NZ_JAALDW010000300.1:0-3569 GCF_014145055.1 Dietzia sp. DQ11-38-2 | reverse complement strand
CGTGGAACTCCGACCACCTGGTGACGAACATCTTCCTCTACCACCTGCAGCGGCATTCCGATCACCACGCCAACCCGATGCGCCGCTACCAGGTGCTGCGCAGCTTCGAGCAGGCCCCGCAGCTGCCGTCCGGGTACGCCACGATGATGATCCTGGCCTACGTGCCGCCGCTGTGGCGCAAGGTCATGGACAAGCGCGTCCTGGCCCACTACGACGGGGACATCACGCGGGCCAACATCCAGCCGTCCAAGCGTGAGAAGATCCTCGCCCGCTACGGCGTCGACGCGACCCCCGGCGGGACCACCGCGGTGGCGGAGAATGTCCTCGTCGACACCGACATCGCCGCCGACCAGACCTCACCGACCGGCGAGTACGTGTGTCCGAACTGCGGGCACCACTACTCCGAGACCGCCGGTGAGCCCCGCGAGGGCTTCCCTCCCGGTACCCCGTGGTCGGCGATCCCCGCCACCTGGCGGTGCTCGGACTGCGGCGTCCGCGACAAGGTGGACTTCCTGCCCGTGAAGTAGCCCACCACCCCCCGCGGGCATGAGATCAGGAACAATGGACCGCATGCCGCCCCGCCCGTCGACACGTGACCAACGCTCCTCCGGGGACTCCCGGGGGGGGCGTTGGTCGCCCCGCCTCACCGTCTTCGACGCCATGCACCAGCTGCTGGAGTCCCGCGACTGGTCAGCCGTGACCATGTCGGACGTGGCCAAAGCCGCGGGACTGAGCCGGCAGACGCTCTACAGCACCTTCGGCAACCGTCAGGGACTGGCGCAGGCGTATGCGCTCCAGTTGTCGGAGAAGTTCGCCGGTGAGATCCGGGACTCGATCATCAGGCACCCCGGGCAGATCGAGCTCGCCCTGAGTGAGGGGATCAACGGGTTCCTGCGGTCCAGCAGCCGGGATCCGCTGATCCGGGCGCTCGTGACCGGTGACATCAAGCCGGACCTACTGCGTCTGATCACCACCGAGGCCGGGCCGCTCATCGAGCGTGCGACGGAGGTGCTCATGCCGGCGCTGTCGGAGAGCTGGATGCGGATCGAGGCGAGCCAGGCCCGGTTGGCCGCGTCGATCATCGCCCGGATCGGCATCAGTTTCATCTCGCTCCCGCCCGAGGACCCGGACCAGTTGGCCTCGGGCCTGACCGAGGTGATCGCCCCCTACCTACAGAAGGTCGTCCAGGTCGACGTCCAGCAGTAACGGTCCGATCAGGCTCCGTCCCCCACCGTCGACCGCTGATCCGGTCGACCCGGGACCGCGACGCTCGCCTCGAGGAAGAGACCACGGGCCTCCACGCACAACCGCTCCCCCGCGTGGATGGTCGCCTTGGTCCAGGTCTTGCGGCCGTCCACCTCATCCACCCACGAGCGGAACGTCAGGGGCTTCAGTAGCGGGGTGGGTGAGCGGTAGTCGATCTCGTAGTGGGCGGTCATGCCGTACCGGCCTCCCCAGTGGTTCGCGAACCCCATCATGTGGTCGATGATGAGGGCGCTGATACCGCCGTGAACGCACCCCGGGGGGCCCTGATAGGCCAGTCCGAGCGTGACCTCGGCCGTCACCGAACCGTCATCACACGCGGAGAACCGCACCGGTGGGGCGATCGGGTTCTCCGGCCCGCCGACGGGATTCGCCCTGCGGGAACCGGCGCCCGTCCACATCGTCTCCAGTCGGCGGGCGGGCTCCGGGACGCGCGACTCCAGGAGGTCCGCCACCCCGGCCAACCGGTCGGCGATGTCGTCCAACCGGACTTCCGAGTGGGCCAGTCCGGAGATCGCCTCGCGCAGTCTGCGCAGCTCCACCACCGTGCGATCCAGATCGGGATCCGGGGTGGGGAGGTCGGGGACGGGAACGGGATCGAAGGTCTCCCCCAGCCGCTCCCGCATGCTGCTGAGCTGGAAGTCGTCCACGCCCTCGATTCTCGGGAGGGGACCGCGACCGACTTCGGGACTGTCGTTGTTCTGGGACATACTCTGAAGACTATGTCGACACCCGTCAGAAAAGGACAGTTCGATCCTTCCGCGTACGGTCCCTGGGCTCTGGTCGTGGGCGGCAGCGAGGGGGTGGGGGCCGAGATCGCCCTCCGCCTGGCCGAGGCCGGGATCTCCTCCGTGCTGGTCGCCCGTCGGACCGGACCCCTGTCAGAGACCGCCGGCGAGGTCCGCGCCAGGGGCGTGGAGTGCCGTGAGCTCTCGGTCGACCTCACCGAACCGGGTGCCACTGACGCGATCGCCGCCGCCTGCGACGGCCTCGACGTGGGGCTGGTGGTTCTCAACGCGGGCGCCAACACCTACGGGGCGGAGTTCGCCGAGTCGGACATGGACCGCGTTCAACAGGTGATCGACCTCAACATCACCTCGCCGCTGCGGATCATCCGCCACTTCGCCCCCAGGCTCCGGGACCGCGGTCGGGGCGGCATCGTGGTGATGGGGTCGATGGCCGGTTACCTCGGGCACGCCGACATGAGCATCTACTCGGCCGCCAAGGCGTTCAGCCGGGTCTTCGTGGAGGGCCTCTGGCTGGAGATGCGCGACCACGGTGTGGACGTGGTCGAGGTGATCCTCGGCGTGACCCGCACCCCGGCCATGATCCGCGCCGGTCTGGACATGGACCTGCCGGGCATGACCGTGAGCGAGCCCGCCGAGGTCGCCGAGGAGGTACTCGAGTCGATCGGCCGGGGGCCGGTCCACGTCTGCGGAGGGCAGGGCAATCGCGCGGGTGTCGAGTTCAGCTCCGGGGTGGATCGCGGCCGGATCGTGGCCGGGGCGCACAAGCGGATGAAGGCACTGCGCGGGGAGAGCTGACCCCCGCCCGGCTCAGCCCTCGACCGGCCGGTCCCGCTGCGCGTCCGAGATGCCCCTGGGTTCGATGAACAACGCCTCGGCACGCGCGCACAGCGTCTCGCCGGTGTACAGGGTGGCGCTGGACCAGATCTTGCGGCCCTCCACCCGCTCCTGGCGCGCCTCGAACCTCAGGGGTGCATCCAGCGGTGTCGGCGAGGTGTAGATCACCCGGAGGTCGGCGGTCATCCCCACGCTCTTGGCGGCGGCGTTGGCCAGGCCCAGCATCTCGTCGAAGATCAGCGCGACGATCCCGCCGTGCACGCAGCCGGGCGGGCCCTGGTACTCGATGCCCAGTCGCAGATCCGCCCGCACGGTGGCGTCGGGCAACACCATCGGCTCCAACGGAGGGGAGACCGGGTTGCGGCTGCCGATGGCGGGGTTCGAGGCCAGATGCTCGGGGACCCCCCAGGTCACATAGTCCGACGGCCGCACCATGGTGCCGACCGCCTCGAGATGGTCGGCGAGCTCCCGCACCGTCGTGACGGCGTTGTGGACGTCGTCGAAGCGCGACCCCGCCACCAGACCCCGCACCCGGCGCAACTCGCGGGCCAGGTCGGTGGCGCCGGTTGCGTCGTCATCCCAGGGCAGGAACGGGACACCCCTCCCGTCGCCCGGAGCGGTGCCGGTGGTTCCGGGGAGGGGATCGGTGGCGGAGGCATCGGTGGTCACGACAATCGAATCTACTCCGTACTCCCCCGGGCGCCGGGGTCGCCCGCCGCGGGA
>NZ_JAALDW010000030.1:0-8363 GCF_014145055.1 Dietzia sp. DQ11-38-2 | reverse complement strand
GGCGCGCCGCGGCGCGCCACCGTCCGCCGGGTCCTCGACGGCGATGGAGGGCATGAGGCCGTGGTGCATGTCGAGGACGCGGGGGCCGCCGTCGGAGGCGGTCGCCAGGGCGATCTGACCGAAGATCCCGACCATCGTGTCCGGGTCCGTGCGGCCGAGCGGGCCGAAGTCGAGGACGCCGCCCCGTGCCACGAAGCAGGCCCGGAACGCGTGTGGGTCCTTGGCGTCGCACGCCCGCCAGTAGCGGTGTTTGAGCTGCTCGATCGCCTGCCGGGCGCGGAATTCCTGCTCGAACTGCATGCGGGCCACGTTAGCCTAGTGGGCATGAGTCGAACACTGGTCGAGCTGTCGGATCGCTGGGACCTGCAGGACCTGGTGACCAGGTACGCGACCTGTATCGACGCCCGTGATTTCGAGGGACTGGACATGGTGTTCACCCCGGACGCCCGGGTGAGTTATGAGGCCTCGGGCGGCCCCGCGGACGACTATCCGGCGGTGCGGACCTGGCTGGCGGAGATGCTGCCGATCTTCGCCTCCACCCAGCACCTCATGGGCAATCTCGCGGTGACCCTGGACGGCGACACCGCGACCGGACGCTGCATGTGCTTCAACCCGATGGCCCTCAAACCCGTGGAGGAGAAAGACCAGCAGGTGTTCTTCTACGGGCTCTGGTACGTGCTCGGGTTCGTCCGCACCGACGAGGGCTGGCGGATCGACAGTCTCGCGCAGGAGCAGGCCTTCCACCACAACCTGCCCTGACGGACCACGGAGGGGCCCGCCACGCGGCGGGCCCCTCCGTGGTCCGGCGTCAGACGGTGCCGCAGGAGTTCGACGCCGGCACCCCGTGCACCCGCTCCATGAGGTAGCGCGCGTTGGTCTCGCGCTCGGACAGCATCGGCAGGGCGTGGTCGATCACCAGGCCCGGCGCCAGAGCCGGGAGCTCCGCGATGCGCAGCTCGACGACGGTGCCCTGGGCGCACCAGTTGCGGACCAGGTCGACCGCCGTGTCGTGCGGGACCACGTCGTCGTTCCGACCGATCAGGACGAGTGCGGGGACGGTGGGGGCGACGCGGCCGAGGTTGTAGCTCTCGAGTACGCGCAGGATCTCCGGCTCGGACCGGGCGGCCTCGGCCAGGGAGTTGCCGTGCACGGTGAACTCGGTGGTGCGACGCAGACCGTAGGCGAACGCCGTCTCGCCCACGCACTGGGTCGAGGTCACCTCGAGCATGCGGCGCCCCTCGTCGTTGAGCTGGCGGTCGAATGCCGGGCGCAACTCGGGGTGCACCTGCAGGATCCCGTTGATGGCGTAGCCGACGGCCCCGGTGAGGACGCCGCCGTCGACGCGCTCGAGGGTGCCGAGCATGTCCGACGGCGGGGCTCCGGCCGCCACGCCCACCAGGTTGAGTTCCGGCGCGTACTCCCGGTGCATCTCTGCCGCAGCCGCGGCCGCACCACCGCCCTGGGAGTACCCGCTCACCACTGTGGGGGACTCGAGGGCGAGGTCGGTTCCCGCCAGCCGCACGGCGGCGCGGGCGGCGTCCAGCGCCGAGCGGCCCTGCGAGACGCGGTTGACGTAGGGATGGTGGCCCGGGGTGCCCAGACCCTCGTAGTCGGTGACGACGACGGCGAAGCCCTCGGCGAGCAGGGAGTAGGCGTCGATCAGCGAGTACCCGGCGGCCAACGACACCGGGGCCGTCCCGATGCCCAGCCCGACCTCCATGGATTTCGAGGGCGCACACTGGTCGCCCTGCCCCTGCGTACCTGGGGTGACCACGGCGAGCGGGCGTGGACCGGAGCCGTTCCATGGTGCCCTGGGCTGGAGATAGGTGCCGGTGACGGCGACCGGACCGCCCGCCGCCCCGGTGGAGCGGTACATGATCCGCTGGGCGTCGGTCGAGATGGGCCCGGCAGCGTCGGAGACGAACTCCGCCCCGGGAATCGGAGGGATGGCACCGGCGAGCGGGAACGCCTCGGTCTTGACGAGCGCACCCGGGCCGGCGGGCAACTGGGCCGGCGGCTGATAGAACGCGGGAGCAGGATCGTTGGACGAGTCCTGGGCCGAGGCGACGGGTGCGGTCACGGCGCCACCCCCGATGGTCATCGCGAGAGCGCTGGCGAGTGCGGTAGCGCACATCGCGGTTCGACGAAGTAGCACGGTCCCCCCGGACTTGGTGTGGCATGTATCACTGATGAACGGAGTGTAAAGCGACACTGCCGGGAAGGGGGAGGGCACCCCGATCACGCCGCGATCCGGGATCGGTGCCGGCCATGTGGCCGCGTGTGGTGACGTCGCCCGAATCCGGCTCAGGCGCCCGCGGCCCGGCGATGCACCGTGGCCCACCAGGCGGCGAGAAGTGTCGCGCTCACACCGAAGACCACCCACGTCAGCGCTGCGGAAACAGGCCCGGTGACGAAGAAGCCGAGGATCAGAGCCACGATCCAGTTGGCGAGGAGCACCAGCACGGTCACGAGGAAGGCGAGGGCGGCCCGGCCGGGGGAGTGCGCGAGAGTGTGACGCGCGGCCCCCCTCGGCGTCACGGCCAGCGTCGACAGTAGGGGCAGCGCCGCTGACGCGATGACGATCGGCAGGATCGGTGAGAGCACTCCGGCGAGGACTCCGAGCAGGACCGCCAGCGCGGAACCGGCCAGGAGCCGCACCGGAGGCGCAGAGAACCTCTCGTCGGGGCGGACCGCGGTAGCAGTCGCGCCGACGACCATCCAGAGTGCGACGATCATCGCCACGCCCGAGACCGTCACGCGGAGAGCGAATCCCCACCCGGCCTCGGGGGCCGGATCGCCGACTGTCAGCAACGCCTGGACGAGTGCGTTGGCGATCACGACCGGGACCGTCACAGGCGCACCCCGGACGCAGCCCCGCCATGTCCCGGTCATCGTGCGCCCACCGCTCATCTCGAACCCACCGTGCCGTTGCGGTCGAGTACGGCCTGCACGGGGCCGGAGTAGATGAGGCGCTCCCCGACCTCGAGCTCGAAGGTCGTGCCGTCCTCGGAGGTCAGCGTCGCCGTGATGGTCTCCTCGTCGACGGTCTCCCCCACGCATCGCAGGCCTGCTCCGTGGCCCTCGCACACCGGTGCGACGAGGATCTCGACCCCCTGCTCGAGCAGGACCTCGTTCGCCGCGTATCGAAGGTCCGCGATTTCTGCTCCCCCGACAGGCGCGAGCGCGTCGATCTGCGAACATCCCGCCACCGCGAGCACGACGATCGCTCCCCCCGTCGCAACTTTCATCCGGCGCGTCATCTCGCGTTCGCTCCCGTCCCCCGTGCCCCGCCTCATCGCTGCGCTCGCTGCTCGTGGGCGAGGAGGCGAGCGCGTTCACGCAGGTGCTGCTCTTCCAGTGAGTCATCCGTGATGGCGTCCAGGTCGAACGGGGCGGGCAGCAGGAGCTCGGTGTTGCGGTCAAGTGCCGAGCCGCGCCTCATCAGGGGGTTCTCGGCCCAGTCGTTCGCGGCCAGTTCCCTGCTCTGCGATGCGAGGTCCAGGTAGCCGCCCGAGGAGCCCGGGGTGACCGGCGACGCGTGATCGAGAACGGTCGTGAACAGCGACAGCGTCCCGTCCCGGTTGTCGACGATCTCCACGGTCTGCTGTTGCTGGGGGAAGTCGATACAGGATGCGGTCGTGATCTCCCAGAAGCCCCCGTCGCGTCCGCGGTGGGCGAGGATCTGGTTCTGGTGGGTGTGCCCGTTGAGCCAGCCGATCACCACCGGGTAGGCCAGCAGCAGGTCCACGAACTCGTCGGCGCCGTGGAGGGTGGCCGTCGAACCCGGTCGCCGCGCCCGGTTCTCCAGGGTCATGCTGTTGTGGTGGGTCAGGATGAGGACGAGCTTCTCCTGCGACTGCGCGCGATCCAGCTGGCCCCTGAGCCACTCGAACTGATCGCCCGGCACCGCACCGTCGGCGCCGGCGACGGCGTTGCAGGTGTCGAGGCCGAACACCCGTACGTGGGGCGTCAGGTCCGCGGTCCACCAGGTCTCCCCGGAGTCGAGATTGTGCTGGGTGAATCCGTGCCCGACGGGGCCGGGCGTCTCCGTGGTGTCGAAGTGCTCGGCCATGAATTCGCGTTGCTCGAACAGGTATCGGCGCGGATCCGCGGTGACCCCACGAAATCCCGGTCTGGTACCCGACCGGACCCCCAACGCGTCACCGAGCCGCTGCAGCGGGCTCGCGGTCGCGGCGTATCCACTCAGCGTCGACGACGCGGTGGCGGCCAGCGTGTGAGACTTCTGCGAGCCGACCGCGAGGGAACGGAGCTGGGGGGACAGACCGAAGGTGCCCAGCAGGAGCGTGTCGTGATTGCCGTACACCGCATACCACGGCACCGGCAGGCCGACCGACTCGACGGGGCGTGAGATGGCCTGGGACAACAGGTCGGGCAGCCGGGGAAACCCGTAGTCGCCGAACGCGCCGCCCGAGGGATCCTCCGGCCGGTACGCCCACTGGGCGTCCCGCCAGGCCTGCACGCCCTCGAACAGGGTCGGTGACCCGCTGTTCGGGGTCACCGGTACCCCGTCGAGGACGTCGATGTACCACCGCAGTTCGAGGTGGGAATGCATGTCCGCGCTGTCGCCGGTGACGATCGCCGCACCGAGCGGAGCCCCCGTCACGGGGCTGATCGAGTTGTCGGCGAACGACTTGACCATCGCCGCGGTCACATGCACGGTGAGCGGGTCCTGCGGATGGAACGCCGATCCCCACGTGGCGTGATCCTGGACGATCATCGGCTCGATACGGCACGGGGACTGTGCGTCGATGACGTGCATATCGGACAGGTGCCCGAGGTAGAGGAGCGAACGGCGTGCCCCGGCTCGTGCCGCAGACGGAGACGCACGCAGGATGTCCATCCGAGGCAGATGGGCCTCGCCCGGGCCCGCGGCCAGGGTGCGATAGGACCGGGCCTCGCCCCCTCTGCGGAGAATGGTTCCGGACAACGTCGACCGCGGCACCTCGGGAGGACTCTGGGCCACAGCGAGTCGACCGCCGAGCGCGGCCGGTGCCAGGCCCCACGCCGCGGCCAGTGCGCCGACGCGGCTCAGGAACTGGCGACGTGACAAACCGGGCATCGACTCTCCTCCGGCCTCGAGTAGCAGAAGAGTAGCCCCGGAGGCGGCGGGAGGGAACGGGGTGCGCGATCATCGTCTGGAACCCGTTGTGCGCCAACGTGGCCTCAGGTCGTCGCGGCCCCGGCGCAGGTCAACCGGTGCGCAGTCGGCCCGCTTTCGTGTGTCGTTCCATCTCGGTCATGCCGCCCCAGACGCCGTAGAGCTCTCGCTCCTCGATGGCGTAGGCGCGACACCGGTCGAGTACCGGGCACGTCGAGCAGAGTTGCTTGGCGAGTTCCTCGTTCTTGCGCCTCGTGCCCTTGAGGTCGTGGTCGTCGTTGTAGAACAGGTCCTGGTGTCCCACGCAGTTCCCGCGGTCGGCCCAGGCCCATCGATCTTCTAGTGCAGTCCAGGCTGCCTCAGCCACATGATCAACCCACTTTCGGTTCGGCGGCGATCCGTGGATCGCTCGCGGAGGAACACTCCATCATCCGGTGTGTGAAAGTGGTCGGGCCACACCCTCAGGGGTGTGATAGCGGTATCGGGTGAGCCGGGGTTCGTTGCTATTGTCTGTTCATGCCGGTCAGGGTGACTGTGATCAACGATTATCTCGTCGTCGTCGCCGGGGTGAACGCGATCCTCTCGGAGTACTCCGACCGCGTCGAGGTCGTGGAGAAGAACGCGGTGTCCAAAGGGGCGACGGCGGTGGACGTGGCCCTGTACGACACCTTCGCAGCACCGGTGGGCAAACACGCCCGACTCGCCTCGCTGCGTGAGGACCCGTCGATCGGCGCGGTCGCGGTGTACTCCTTCGCCTCCGGCCGGGCCGCGGTCGACGACAGCCTGGCGTTGGGGGCGAACGGCTTCCTGTCCAAGGCCCTGCCCGCGGCGGACCTGGTGCGTGGGATCGAGGAGATCGCGGCGGGGAGCGTCGTGACAATGGTGGGGCCGGGACACACGGCCACAGGTGCCAACGACTGGCCCGCCAAGGATGCCGGCCTCTCGGCCCGTGAGGCCGAGATGGTGGGGCTGATCGTGCAGGGCCTGTCGAACCGGGAGATCGGCGACAGGTGCTATCTGTCCGCGAACACGGTCAAGACCTACATCCGTGCCGCGTACCGGAAGATGGGCGTCGGCACGCGCGCGCAGGCGGTCGCCTGGGGGATCGACCACGGCCTGCAGCCTGACCGGTAGCAGCCCGTCCGGTCGCCGGTGCCTGGTGCCGGGGTGTCCCAGGCCTTGCGGCAGGTACCCTAGGGGGGTACCGTATCCGGCATGGGCGAGCACGGGTACACCGCGAACAAGGACGATCACCTCAAGCGACTGCGCCGCATCGAGGGCCAGGCCCGCGGTCTGCAGAAGATGGTCGAGGAGGACAAGTACTGCATCGACATCCTCACCCAGGTCTCCGCGATGACCCGGGCCCTGCAGTCGCTCTCGCTCAACCTGCTCGAGGAGCACCTGGGCCACTGCGTGGCCGGGGCGATCGAGCACGGCGGACCGGAGGCACAGGCCAAGCTCGCCGAGGCCAACGCGGCCATCGCTCGCCTGGTCAAGTCCTGAGGCACGACACCCGGTCCGCTCCTGCACACCGCTGACCATCCACCACCAAGGGAGAACCTCATGTCCGACACCGCCACCTTCACCGTCTCCGGGATGACCTGCGGACACTGCGTCGCCTCCGTCAAGGAAGAGGTCTCGGAGATCCCCGGCGTGACCGCGGTCGATGTCGACCTGGAGTCGGGCCGCCTCGTCGTCGTCGCCCCCGAGCCCGTCGACCCCGCGCTCGTCCGTGCGGCCGTGGACGAGGCCGGGTACACACTCCACGACGCGGAATGAGCTGACCGGACATGACTGACACCGATGTCTCCAGCGGGCCTGCGACCGCATTCGTCGACCTCCAGATCGAGGGCATGACCTGCGCCTCGTGCGCCAGCCGGATCGAGCGCAAGCTCAACAAACTCGACGGGGTGACCGCCGAGGTCAACTACGCCACGGAGAAGGCGCGGGTCGAGTACGCCCCCGGCGTGGAATCGCAGCTCCTACTGGACACCGTCGAACAGGCGGGGTATTCGGCCCGGTGGCCACGACCCCGCACCTCGGCCGCCGTTCCGGGAACGACGCACGCCGACGGGGCGGTCACCGCCACAGCGCATGCGGGCAACGCCACCGACGACTCCGCGGCGCCTGACCGCGTCGAGAGTCTGCGCCACCGTGTGATCGTCTCCGCGGTGCTGTCCGTGCCCGTGATCGCCATGGCCATGATCCCCGCCCTCCAGTTCACAAACTGGCAGTGGCTCTCCCTGACGCTCGCCGCGCCCGTCGTGGTGTGGGGCGGATGGCCGTTCCATCGCGCCGCGGCGATCAACATCCGGCACGGCTCGTTCACCATGGACACCCTGGTGTCGATCGGCACGTCCGCCGCGTTGCTGTGGTCGCTGTACGCGCTGTTCTTCGGCCACGCCGGAATGCCGGGGATGACCCACGGATTCGAGTTCTCGCTGTCTCCCAGCGACGGCGCAGGGGACATCTATCTCGAGGCCGCCGCCGGGGTCACCACCTTCGTCCTGCTGGGCCGCTACATCGAGGCCAGGTCCAAGCGCACGGCGGGAGCGGCCCTCCGGTCGTTGCTCGAACTCGGCGCCAAGGACGTGGCGGTCGTGCGCGATGGCGTCGAGACCCGGATCCCCGTGGAACACCTGCAGGTGGACGACGAGTTCATCGTGCGCCCTGGTGAGAAGATCGCCACCGACGGCCGGATCGTCGACGGAGCCTCCGCCGTCGACACCGCCATGGTCACCGGGGAGTCCGTGCCGACCGAGGTCTCCACCGGCGACGCGGTGGTGGGCGGAACCGTCAACACCAGCGGACGTCTCATCGTCCGGGCCACCCGTGTGGGCTCGGACACCCAACTCGCCCGGATGGCACAGATGGTCACCGACGCCCAGTCCGGCAAGGCCGCCGCGCAACGCCTCGCCGACCGCATCTCCGGCGTCTTCGTCCCCGCCGTCCTGGTCCTTGCCGCCGCGACGTTCGCCTTCTGGCTGCTCACCGGGTCCGGCGCCTCCATGGCGTTCACGGCCGCGGTCGCGGTGCTCATCATCGCCTGCCCCTGTGCGCTCGGTCTGGCCACGCCCATGGCCCTGATGGTCGGGACCGGCCGCGGCGCGCAACTGGGCATCCTCATCAAGGGCCCCGAGGTCCTGGAGTCCACCCGCCGCGTCGACACGATCGTGCTCGACAAGACCGGCACCGTGACCACCGGAACGCCCGCGCTGGTCTCGGTGACCGCTGCCGATGGGCA
>NZ_JAALDW010000299.1:0-6200 GCF_014145055.1 Dietzia sp. DQ11-38-2 | reverse complement strand
CACGGCTTCTCCGCGGGCGGCGGCACGGAACCTGTCGTCGAGGGGGAGGGCCAGGGTCTCGCCCGAGTCGGGGAGCTCACACTCGACCACGGCCGAGTCGGCGTCCACCCCGATGATCCTCAGCTTCCGCATACCGCCTCCTCGACTCCTCGCGGTCCCCTGGGCGGCTCGAACGGCGCGCTCCCGGGCCCCGGGCGTTCCCACCATCGTAGGTCAGCACAGCCCACCCGGCGTCGTGACGGGCCGGGTGGGCTGCGGAATTGTGGTGGGCCGGGGGTCAGCCGAGCTGCCCCACCACGTGGTCGATGCACCGGGTCAGTCGCGTGACGTCCTCGGGGTCGATCGCCGGGAACATGCCGATGCGGAGCTGGTTGCGGCCGAGCTTGCGGTACGGCTCGGTGTCGAGGATGCCGTTCGCCCGCAGGGTCTTGGCGACCAGTGCGGCGTCGATCGACGCGTCGAGGTCGATGGTGCCGACGACCTGCGAACGGTGGGCGGGCTCGGTGACGAAAGGCGTGGCGTAGTCGCTGGCCTCGGCCCAGTCGTACAGGCGGGAGGACGAGTCCCGGGTGCGCGCCACGCACCAGTCCAGACCGCCCTGGGTGTTCATCCACTCGATCTGGTCGGCGAACATCAACAGGGTGGCCACGGCCGGGGTGTTGTACGTCTGGTTCTTGGAGGAGTTGTCCACCGCGGTGGGCAACGAGAGGAAGTCCGGGCACCAGCGGTCGGTGGCCGCGATCTCGGACACGCGCTCGAGGGCGGCCGGGCTCATGATCGACACCCAGATGCCACCGTCGGAGGCGAAGCACTTCTGCGGCGCGAAGTAGTAGACGTCGGCGTCGGAGATGTCGACGGGAAGCCCGCCGGCCCCGGAGGTGGCGTCGATCGCGACGAGGGCGTCCTCCGAGCCCGCCGGGCGGGTCACCGGCACCATCACACCCGTGGAGGTCTCGTTGTGCGCCCAGCCGATGAGGTCCACGGACGGGTCCGAGGTGGGATCGGGCGCCGACCCCGGCTCGGCCGAGACCACTATCGGGTCGGCGAGGAAGGGCGCAGCGCCGGTGACCTTGGCGAACTTCGAGGAGAACTCACCGTAGGTCAGGTGGAGGGACTTCTCGCGGACCAGGCCGAACGCCGCGGCGTCCCAGAACGCGGTGGTGCCGCCGTTGCCCAACACGACCTCGTATCCCTCGGGGAGGGAGAACAGGGAGGACAGGCCCTCACGGATCCTTCCCACGACGTTCTTGACCGGCGCCTGGCGGTGGCTGGTGCCCATCACCGAGGTGGCGGCGGCGGAGACGGCCTCGATCTGCTCGGGGCGGACCTTGGACGGGCCGCAGCCGAAGCGGCCGTCGGCGGGCGCGAGGTCGGCGGGGATGGTGGGCAACTGATCGCTCATGCTCGTGGGGTGCCGTTCCTTGTGGTGGGATTCTCGATCGTCACCATCCTAGTCGGGGGCGCGTCGGCCTCGGAGTAGCGTCTGGGACATGGGCGATCCCGCACTCGAACCGGCCGACTTCGACACGATGCGCGTCGGATACGGTCTGCACACCAGCCTGGACGTGGGCGATCTGCACGACGGCTGGCTCCCGCTCTTCGCCGCGTGGCTCGAGGAGGCCGGCCACCGGGGTGTGCGCGAGCCCAACGCGATGGTCCTCGGCACCGTCGGCGTCGACGGCAGGCCGTCGACCCGGACGGTGCTGTGCAAGGGCGCGGACGACCGGGGCCTGACGTTCTTCACGACGATGAGCTCCCGCAAAGGTGTGCAGTTGGCGCGGTCCGGGTACGCCTCGGCGACGTTCCCGTGGTTGACGGTGGAACGCCAGGTCCACGTCGAGGGCCGCTGCAGTCCACTGGAGCGGGCGGAGAGCCTGGCGTACTGGCGTACGCGTCCGAGGGGGTCCCAGGTGGCGGCGTGGGCGTCGGAGCAGTCGCAGCCCGTGGGCGGGGTCGAGGAGTTGAACGCGCTCTACCGGGTCGCCGAGGAGCGGCTCGCGGACGTCGAGGAGATCCCGATGCCCGACCGGTGGGGTGGATACCGACTTCGCCCGGACCGTGTGGAGTTCTGGCAGGGGGGTCGGGACCGGTTCCATGACCGGGTGGAATGTCTCCGGGAACAGGGGGGGTGGACGGTCCGGCGGCTGCAACCCTGACCCGCTGACGGGTCGCGCACGCGTATCGGCCCCCCGGGCGGGCACGGCCCGGGGGGAGCGGACCGGTGCACGCTTCGGAGCGCGGGCGACCGTCACGGTAGGGTGTGGCACAGCACATTCGTGGCGGGAGATGCCGCCGGGACCAGTCGTCGGAGAGGGAATCGCGTGACCGCAGGCTCGAACGGTTCGGACCGCAAGGCAACACTGTCCTATCCCGGCGGTGAGCTCGCGCTCGACGTGGTGGACGCGACCTGCGGAAGCGACGCGGTGCAGTTGGGTTCACTGCTGGCCAAGACCGGGATGACCACACTGGACGTCGGGTTCGTCAACACCTCCGCCTGCACCTCCTCGATCACCTACATCGACGGCAACGAGGGCATCCTGCGTCACCGCGGGTATCCGATCGACCAGCTCGCCGACAACGCCTCGTTCCTCGAGGTCTCCTACCTGCTCATCTACGGTGAGGACCCGACGGAGGCCCAGCTCGCGGAGTTCACCGAGAAGGTGCTCGGGGAGACCGCGCTGCCTGGCCAGATGATGCCGCTGCTGCAGGCGTTCCCGCTGGACACCCACCCGATGCCCGTCTTCTCCGCCGGTGTGAGCCTCTTCGGGACCCACGGGGACGACCTCGACATCGACGACCCCAAGGCCGTGGACCTGGCCACCGCCCGGCTGTTGGGCCGCGGCCCGACTCTCGCCGCCGCCATCGAGCGCATCCGACGTGGCCATGACGCCGTCGATCCGGACCCCTCGCTCGGATACGTCCGAAACTTCCTCCGTATGACGTTCGGGCCGGACTACGAGGTCACCGACGAGATCGCCGACGCCCTCGACATGCTGCTCGTCCTCCACGCGGACCACGAACAGAACTGCTCCACCTCGACCGTCCGCATGGTCGGGTCCTCCGAGGCGCCGTTGTACGCCTCCATCACCGGCGGCATCAACGCCCTGTACGGGCCGCTGCACGGTGGGGCCAACCAGGCCGTGCTCGAGATGCTCGAGCGCATCGAGTCGGAGGGCGGCGACGCCACCGACTACATGGATCGTGTCAAGAACAAGGTGGACGGCGTCAAGCTGATGGGCTTCGGCCACCGCGTCTACAAGAGCTATGACCCGCGCGCCCAGATCGCGAAGAAGCACGCGCACGCCCTGCTGTCGCAGAGCAACGACCCTCTTCTCGAGATCGCGCTCAAGCTCGAGGAGACCGCGTTGGCCGACGACTACTTCGTCGAGCGCAAGCTCTACCCGAACGTGGACTTCTACACCGGCCTCATCTATCGCGCGATGGGCTTCCCCACCGAGATGTTCACCGTGCTGTTCGCGCTCGGCCGGATGCCGGGGTGGATCGCGCACTGGCGCGAGATGCGCGAGGATCCGTCCACCAAGATCAACCGCCCGCGCCAGGTCTACACCGGCCCGGCCGAGCGGAGCTTCACCCCGATCAGCCAGCGCTGAGCCCGGGAAACGGACTCCAGGAGGAGACACCATGGACAAGCCCGAGATCGACATGCCGACCGGCCCCGCCCCCACTGACCTCGTCAGCGCGGACCTCACTGTCGGGGAGGGCGCCGAGGCGGTGGCCGGCGGTAACGTCACCGTCCACTACGTCGGTGTCGACTACGAGACCGGCGAGCAGTTCGACTCCTCGTGGGACCGGGGCGAGTCCATCACGTTCCCGCTCAACGGCCTCATCCAGGGCTGGCAGGAAGGGATCCCGGGCATGAAGGTCGGGGGTCGCCGTCAGCTGGTCATCCCGCCGGACAAGGCCTACGGGACCTCCGCGGCCCTGCACCCGCTCGGCGGCAAGACCCTGGTGTTCGTCATCGATCTGCTCGACGCCTGAGACCGCCCCCGTCTCAACCCGACGCCCCGCCCCCCGTTCCGGGGGGCGGGGCGTCGTCGTGTGCGGGGTCCGCCGCGGCGACCACGGGTGACGGCCGGCGCGCCCTATTCCGCCGGTCGGAGGAACGGTGTGAGTGCATCGAGCACGGCCGGGTCCTCGATCGTCGACGGGACTGTGACGTCCTCGTGTCCGTCCGCGATCTGTCGCATCGTCTTGCGCAGGATCTTGCCCGACCGGGTCTTGGGCAGGCCCTGCACGACCGTGCAGTCGCGGAAGGTGGCCACCGCGCCGATCTCCTCGCGGACCATCGCCACCAACTCCGCCCGCAACTCCTCGGGATCGCGGACCTGACCGGACTTGAGGACCACGTACCCGACCGGCCGTTGGCCCTTGAGTTCGTCCTTCACACCGATGACGGCGGCCTCGGCCACCGCGGGGTGGGTGGCGATCACGGCCTCCATGGAGCCCGTCGACAACCGGTGGCCGGCGACGTTGATGACGTCGTCGGTCCGGCCCATGACGTAGACGTAGCCGTCGGAGTCGATGTAGCCGCCGTCTCCGGTGGAGTAGTACCCGTCGAAGACGGACATGTACGAGGAGATGAACCTCTCGTCGTCCTCCCACAGGCCCGACAGGGTGCCCGGCGCCATCGGCAGCCGGATCGCCAGGTTGCCCTCCTCCCCCGCGGGCAGTTCAGTCCCCCCGGCATCCAGGACGCGCAGGTCGTATCCGGGTACGGGCACGGTGGGGGACCCTGCCTTGATCGGCATAGGCTCGAGACCGCGCAGGTTGGAGGCGATGGGCCAGCCCGTCTCGGTCTGCCACCAGTTGTCCACCACGGGCTTGCCCAGCTTCTCCGTGGCCCATCGATAGGTGTCGGGATCCAGCCGTTCGCCCGCACAGAACAGGGTGCGCATACCGGACAGGTCGTACCGGGCGATCTCCCGGCCCTCCGGGTCCTCCTTACGGATGGCCCGGACGGCCGTGGGCGCGGTGAACAGCGCGGTGGCCCCGTGCTCGGCGATCACCCTCCAGAACGCGCCGGCGTCCGGGGTGCCGACCGGTTTGCCCTCGTAGATGATGGACGTCGCGCCCACCAGCAGCGGGCCGTAGACGATGTACGAGTGTCCCACGACCCAGCCGACGTCCGAGGCCGTCCACCAGACCTCGCCGGGGCGGACCCCGTAGACGTTCCACATCGACCACGCCAGCGCGACGGCGTGGCCACCGTTGTCCCGCACGACGCCCTTGGGCAGGCCCGTGGTCCCGGACGTGTACAGGATGTACAGCGGGTCCGTCGCGGCGACGGGGACGGGCCCGGTCGGCTCCGACCCCGCGACCGCCTCATCCCAGTCGCTCCAGGTGGTGCCGGGGGTCTCGGGAAAGGACTCGTCCGGGAACTGGTCCGGTCGGTCGGCGACGATCACCGCACCCGGTGTGTGGCGGGCGAGACCCAGGGCTTTGGCGACCATCGGGAAGTAGGGGACCTTGCGGGTGGGCTCGATTCCGCCGGGCGAGGTCACCACCACCTTCGGCCGGGCGTCGTCGATGCGTATGGCCAGCTCCGGCGCGGCGAAACCCCCGAACACGACGGAGTGCACGGCGCCGATCCGGGCGCACGCGAGCATCGCCACGGCCGCGCGGGGAACCATGGGCATGTAGATCACGACCCGGTCGCCGTGGCCCACTCCCTCGGCGACGAGCGCACCCGCGAAGGCCTCGACCTGCTCGAGCAACTGGGAGTACGTGATGGTCTCGGTGGCCCCGGTCACCGCCGAGTCGTAGATGAACGCGGCCTGGTCCCCTCGTCCCTCCTCGACATGGCGGTCGAGGCAGTTGTACGACGTGTTGAGTCGGCCGTCGGGGAACCAGCGGTAGAACGGCGGCCTGGACCCGTCGACCGCGGTCGTGGGGGGCGTGGTCCAGTCGATGGCGCCGGCGGCCTCCAGCCAGAAGGCATCGGGATCGGTGATCGAGAGCCGGTGGGCCTCGGCGTAGGTCGACGAGGTCGTGGAGTCCGACATCGGTTGAGCCTCTCGTGCGGCGATGCGGCCCCCGAATCAGTGCCGACGGCCTGTGACGCGTTTCACTCTAGTCTCAGACCGAGGTCCCGATACCGCGACATCCGCTCCGCATACCTCCGCTCGGGGGGACGTCGCCTGACCTCGACGAGAGCCGAGGCGACGGCGTCCGCCAGCCGG
>NZ_JAALDW010000298.1:0-3279 GCF_014145055.1 Dietzia sp. DQ11-38-2 | reverse complement strand
CGAGCGAGCTGATCCCGGCGACGCGCGGCCGATCCGGGTCCCAGTCTGACGGGGCGTCGGCGCAGCGGAGGGCGGAGCCGGCGAGCCCGAGGTCGGGGTTGGGATCCGCGCAGTGCAGCGAGGCCGGGATCACTCCCCGCTCGACCGCGAGCACCGCCTTGATGAGGCCGGCGACCCCGGCGGCCGCCTCGGTGTGCCCGATGTTGGACTTGATCGAGCCGAGCAGACACCACGGTCGCTCCGCCCGCCCGAACACCCTGAGCAGCGCCGCGACCTCCACGGGATCGCCCATCCGGGTGCCGGTACCGTGCCCCTCGACGTATCCGATGTCGCGTGGCCCCAGGCCCGCGCCGCCCAGTGCCTCGGCGATGACCGAGGCGTGTCCGTCGACGCCCGGCACCACGAACCCGGCCTTGGCGGCTCCGTCGTTGTTGACGGCACTGCCCCTGATCACCGCTCGGATCCGGTCCCCCGACCGCACGGCGTCACCGTAACGGCGCAGGACGACCGCGCCCGCGCCCTGAGTGAACACCGCTCCGGAGGCACCGTCGCCGAAGCTCCGCGTGTGCCCGTCGACGGAGAACGGCCCGTCGGGGACGTAGACGTACCCGTGAGAGGCCGGCACCCGCACGGTGACCCCACCGGCGACCGCCATGTCCGATTCGCCGCTGCGCAACGATTCCACCGCGAGGTGGACCGCGACCAGGGAGGTCGAGCAGGCGGTGAGCACGGTCTGCGCGGGCCCGGTGAGGTTCATCCGGTAGGCGATACCGGTCGCGAGGTAGTCCGGCATGGTCCCCAGCGCGATCTGCATGGCATGGGCCGGATCGGTCCCGCCGGACGGGTCGAAGGACTGCCGGAACGCGTGGTGGAGATACGCGGAGGGAGAACATCCGGCGAACAAACCCACCCGGTCCACGCCTGAGCCGTGCCCGTGGCCGGCGTCGTCGAGCGCGTGCCACACCTCCTCCGCGAAGACCCGGTGTTGCGGGTCGAGGTACCTGGCCTCGTGCCGGCTGAGTCCGAACGCGGCGAGATCGATGCCGTCGATCGGGCCGAGGTCCGACCCGGTGGGCACGAAGCCCGGGTGGTCGACGAGCTCCGAGGGTGCGCCGGCGCGACGCGCGGCCTCGCGATCGGTTCGCACGACCCCCTCCCTGCGGTCGAGCAGCAGCCTCCACAGCGCCTCGACGTCGGGCGCGCCGGGCAGGCGACAGGACATGCCGATCACGGCGATGTCCGACTCGTGGTGCGCCAGTCGCGGATCGACGGGACGGGTCATGAATTGGTCTCCTGCCGGATGCGGCGGCGCTGACGCCCGCGCTCACGGGCCAGCGCGAGCGGGTCGTGCGCATCGGGGCGGATGGCGGGCCGGGATCGGTCCGGGTCGGCGTGTGGGGTCACGTTCGGGTTCTGGGCCGGGTTCACGCTCGGGCTGGGTTCCCGGATCGGTTCGGGGCTCAGGGCTGGTGCGGCCTGCATCCCCGCGGCGAGCGATCTGATGTCAGGGTGGGCGAAGAGTTCCGCGAGCTCCACCCGGTGCCCTCGGTCGGCGAGTACCCGGCGGAAGCGGACGAGATCCATCGACGTCATCCCGAGTTCGAAGAAGCCCCGGTCGAGCTCGTCGTGTGACGGGGCCCTCCCGAGCACCTCGGCGACCGTGGCGCGCACGACGGTCAGCAGGTCGCCGTCGTCCCCCTCGACCGCGAGACGTCCCCGGATCGTCGTCGATCGGCGACGACCCAGTTCGGCGACATCGCGTCGCGGTACTCCTGGCGTCGCAGTGGAGGGAAAGCCGGGCTCGTGCCAGCGGTCGTCTCCGTCGGCCAGCGTCGTCACCGTCGCGGCCAGAACATCGGCGACCGCGTCGAGCACGCCATCGAGGAATGCGTCCTCCACCGCGTCGAGGACGAGCAGCAGCGAACCGTCGCTGTCGCGGAAGCTCTGGAGATCGATCAGGACCTGCGGCGTCGAGCTGATCGAGTGGACCGGCTCACCCAGCTGCGCCAGCGCATCGCACGCGGCCGGTCCGCCCGTCCACCCGGTCAGACCGGAGGAGTAGACCACGGGGAGCACGCCGGTGCCGCTGCCCGAACGGAGATGCTCGCGGATCCGGGTGTTACCGTGGCCGGATCCGTCGCGTCCGAGATCACGGACGCCCTCGAGTAGACGGGTCGCCGCGGCGCGGGCACGCTCGCTCGTGGACCGGCCCTCCGGGGGATCCAGCACGACGGTCGAGGTGTACTCCCCCACGACGTCCCGATGCTCGGCGGGGCGGTCGAGGACGGTCACCACGACCGGGGGTCGGTGCCCGTCATCGGTGGCCAGGAGCTCGGCGAACACGGTGACGAGGACCGCGTCGAGGGTGGTCCGGTGGACTGCACATCGCCGAATCAACTCCGTGGTGGTGCGCGGGTCGAGCTGGCGGCGTCGACGGGTGAACCGCGAGCTCTCGGGCGGGCGGACCGGCAGGAGGAAGCGCGGCCTCGGTGCCCCCGCCTGCGGCGAATCCGGCAGCGCCGAGTCCCCCTGCGCCGCCCCGGCTCGGGCCTCAGCCCAGCTGAGGAATGCACCCTGGGGTCGGTCGACGGGGTCGCCCCGGTACGCCGCGGTCAGGTCACGGGCGATGATCTCCGCTCCACGGACGTCGCAGAACAGCATGTCGAGAATCAGCACGACCATCCATCGGGAGACCTCCGCGGCGAGCGCCGGTAACCGCACCGCACGGAGCTCGAGCCAGGGCCGCCCGCTCTGGGGGTCGTGGATCCGGGACATCTCCTCTGCTCGGCGGCGTTCACGCTCGGCGCGCACCTCGGCGTCCGTCGCCACGCTCAGGTCCTCGATCTGCAGTCGCGGCCGGGCCGCGGTGTCGAGGACCTGCCGGCCGTTGTCGTCGACTCGCGCCGACAGCATGGGGTGGGCATCGACGATCGTGTCCAACGCCCGCTCGAGCGCCGGGACGTCGAGACCGCCCACCTCGACCTCGGTCCGATAGCGCGGCGCGACCGGGCGGCCCAACCACGGGTCCGCACGGCCGACGAGATAGGCCACCTGCATCTCTGTCAGAGGGGCGCTCGTGACCACCGTTTCAGGGGGCTCCGCGATGACGGGCTCGGGCGTGAGCGTCTGAGCTGGGCCTGAGGGGCGGGATGCGCGGTCCGACGGCGGTGCGGCCCTCCGGCCGAGGCGCAGCACGACGAGGTGGTCTGGCCCACCGGCCGTGGCCTCCGCCTCCAGGCCCTCCTCGGGTGCGGCCTGCTCGATCCGGCTCAGCCACCG
>NZ_JAALDW010000297.1:9306-11971 GCF_014145055.1 Dietzia sp. DQ11-38-2 | reverse complement strand
CCGCGCGCCCACCCGGAGCATCCCGGCGGAGAGGTCCACGGCGACGGCCCGGGCCCCGCGACCGGCGATCCAGCGGGAGCAGGGCGCCGATCCGCATCCGATCTCCAGGACGTCGCGGCCGGCGACGTCGCCGAGGAGCGCCCAGTCGCCCTCGTGCAGGCCCTCCGGGCACCACACGAACTCGCCGTCGGGGGAGTGGGCACCGAGGAATTCACCGTGTTCGTGGTGGTAGTCGACCGCCTCGGCGTCCCACCACGCGCGGGAGGCGCGGACGGACTCACCGTGGTCGGGGGGGTTTGTGGACGTCACGCTGGCAGAGTACAGTTGACGGTCGCGTGCGTACACGCTCGCGAACACCTGCCCACCTACGATACCTATCCACTCCGGAGCACCCCACCATATGACCACCAACACCACCTCCCCGCAGGTAGCCGTCAACGACATCGGCTCCGCGGAGGACTTCCTCGCCGCCATCGACGCCACGATCAAGTACTTCAACGATGGCGACATCGTCGAGGGCACGATCGTCAAGGTCGACCGTGACGAGGTCCTGCTCGACATCGGCTACAAGACCGAGGGTGTCATCCCCTCGCGCGAACTCTCCATCAAGCACGATGTCGACCCCGGTGAGGTCGTCGAGGTGGGCGACGAGGTCGAGGCCTTGGTTCTGACCAAGGAGGACAAGGACGGCCGGCTGATCCTGTCCAAGAAGCGCGCACAGTACGAGCGCGCCTGGGGCACGATCGAGGAGCTCAAGGAGAAGGACGAGGCCGTCAAGGGCACCGTCATCGAGGTCGTCAAGGGCGGCCTCATCCTCGACATCGGCCTCCGTGGCTTCCTCCCCGCCTCGCTGGTGGAGATGCGCCGCGTCCGCGACCTCCTTCCCTACGTGGGCCAGGAGCTCGAGGCCAAGATCATCGAGCTGGACAAGAACCGCAACAACGTCGTGCTCTCGCGTCGCGCGTGGCTCGAGCAGACCCAGTCCGCGGTCCGCTCGGAGTTCCTGCATCAGCTGCAGAAGGGCCAGGTCCGCAAGGGCGTCGTGTCCTCGATCGTCAACTTCGGTGCGTTCGTGGACCTCGGCGGCGTCGACGGGCTCGTTCACGTCTCCGAGCTGTCCTGGAAGCACATCGACCACCCGTCCGAGGTCGTCGAGGTGGGCCAGGAGGTCACCGTCGAGGTCCTCGACGTCGACCTGGACCGCGAGCGCGTCTCCCTGTCGCTCAAGGCCACGCAGGAGGATCCGTGGCGGCACTTCGCCCGGACCCACGCGATCGGTCAGATCGTTCCGGGCAAGGTCACCAAGCTCGTCCCCTTCGGTGCCTTCGTGCGCGTCGACGAGGGCATCGAGGGCCTCGTCCACATCTCCGAGCTGGCCGAGCGCCACGTCGAGGTGCCCGACCAGGTCGTGTCCGTCAACGACGACGCCATGGTCAAGGTCATCGACATCGACCTCGATCGTCGCCGTATCTCGCTCTCGCTCAAGCAGGCGGACGAGGACTACACGGAGGAGTTCGACCCGTCGAAGTACGGCATGGCCGACAGCTACGACGAGGCCGGAAACTACATCTTCCCCGAGGGCTTCGATCCCGACACCAACGAGTGGCTCGAGGGCTTCGAGAAGCAGCGTGAGGAGTGGGAGAACCGCTACGCGGAGGCCGAGCGGCGTCACAAGATGCACACGGCTCAGATCGAGAAGGGTCGTGCCGCTGCCGCGGAGGCCGCGGAGGCCGCCCCGACCAACTACTCGTCGGAGTCCGCGCCGTCGTCCAGCCGTCCCGCTGCCGCGGAGGCCACTCAGGCCGAGTCGACCGGTGGTTCGCTGGCGTCCGACGAGCAGCTCGCCGCTCTGCGTGCCAAGCTCGCCGGCGGTGAGTGACCTCTCTGCCTGACGGCGCCACGGGCGCCTGACGTCCACGGCCCCGGACGGTCGTCCCACCTCGGTGGGGCACCGACCGGGGCCGTGGCCTGTCTCCGCCGGTCGGACGCGGTGCCGTGAAGGAGGTCGCGTCCGCAGGCGAGACCTGCGGTCACCTAGACTTCGTCTCATGCTGATGGTGGGTCTGACCGGTGGAATAGGGGCGGGCAAGTCGACGGTGACAGCGATTCTCGCGGAGGCCGGCGCGGTGATCGTCGACGCGGATCGGATCGCGAGGGAGGTCGTCGAACCGGGGACCCCGGGGCTGGCGATGCTCGTCGCCGAGTTCGGTGACGACATCGTGGGGCCCGACGGTTCTCTTGATCGGGCCGCCCTCGCCGCCCGGGCCTTCGTCGACGAGGAGCGCACCGCCGCGCTCAACGCGATCACCCATCCGCTGATCGGGGAGCGCACGGCCGAGCTCATCGAATCGGCGCCGCAGGACGCGATCGTCGTCCACGACATGCCCCTGCTGGTGGAGGGCGGACTGACTCCCGCCTATCACCTGGTGATCGTGGTGGACACCCCCGCCGAGATCCGGCTCCGACGGCTGGTGGACCAGCGCGGCATGCCGGAGGACGACGCCCGGGCGCGGATGTCTCGCCAGGCGACCGACGAGGCCCGCCGGGCCGAAGCCGACGTCCTGATCGACAACTCGGGCGACCGCGAACCGGTTCGCGACATCGTCCGGATGCTCGTCGAGCTACGACTTCAGCCGTTCGAGCACAACCTGCGGACGGGCACGCC
>NZ_JAALDW010000297.1:6104-8964 GCF_014145055.1 Dietzia sp. DQ11-38-2 | reverse complement strand
GGCCATCGGCTCGGATCCGAGCGCGCGGGCGGAATACTCGGAGATCCTCCGTCGGGCCGACCGCGAGGAGACACGGGAATGGGAACGGACCCGCTGCCAGGCGTCGGAGCGCTGAGCGGTCGCGGGGCCCGGTGTCGGCGCCGCCGTCACTCCGTGGGGACGGCGCCGTCGACGAGTTCGGAGACCGGCACGTGCCTGACGACCTCCGACGCGGCGGGCCCGGCGGGAGCCGCCGCGCTGCGGAGTCTGCTGGGCAGGACGTCCGACAACCTGGTGCGAACGAGGAACACGTTGTAGGCGTTCCAGGTCGTGACGAGGTAGTACAGATCCTCTCCCTGGGCCCAGGGGTGCATGAACGCGCCGTAGACACCGGGGAGCATGGAGTAGTCCACTAGGGCGGTGGGTCCGGTCCAGGGGCCCTCCGGGCGGTCTGCGGTGCGGATCACGACGGAGTTGTACCCCTGGGAGTACATGGCGATGTACTTGCCCAGGTGACGGTTCCACATCACGGAGAGCTCGCTGGCCGGGCGTGGCAGCACCGGCGCGGCGTCCGACGGATCGTCCACCCACTCCGCGCCGTCCCAGTACCGGTAAGCGGCGGGGTCGAGGACGCCCGCGGCCGGAGGTGCCCCGCCGGCTGCGTCGAGGTCCTCCGCAGACGGTGACCCGGCGAGCGGGACGCGGGCGAGGATCGCTGAGCCCTGCCGACCCGACGGCGTGAGGTACTCGTACAGGTGGGTGTCGGTGGTGAGATACGAGCTCATCTGCGAGTCCCGCCAGACAGGGTCCACCGGGGGTGCGCCGTCGCCGACCGGGACCGCGGAGGTGATCGGCCGTGCCAGAGCGGGCACGACGGTCCAGTTCTCGCCGTTGTCCGTCGAATAGGCCAACCCCGAGTAGTTGGTGGTCCACGACCCCGGTTGGCCCCAGTGGGCGACCGACATGAAGCGCAGATACTGGACCCCCTCGATCGCGATTCCCGCGGTCGGGATAATCGTGACCTCCCCGGGAAGTCCCGAACGGGGAACGATGGACTTGGCCAGGCCGTCGGGACCGGTGGCCGCGGAGTCGATGGACAGCCCGTCGCCGAGGTCGGTGTCACCGGACCGGAACAGGACGTTCGACCGCCACTGGCTCCCGGGGAGGGTGCAGTCACCCATGGTGTCGCCGAACGCCATGAGGATCTCCGGATCGGTGGCGTGTCCGTTGTCCCACATGATCCCGAGATCGGTCCCGGTCACCCCGTAGCGGCTGACGGTGTCGGCGGGACCTGTGGGGCCGGTGACCAGCTGGAGGAATTGCGTCGGGCCGCGGAGGACGGGGACTGTGCCCTCCTCCCCGGTGATCCACGGCGGCATGCCGTACACGGATCCGGTGACCGTGTCGAGGGAGCCGGACAGGCCGTTGCCCAGGGACCCGGTCTCGAGCTGCTGGACGAGCGACCCGGAGCGGTCGGCCGACCCCAGGGCCCGCGAGGCGGACCCGAGGGGCCCGGTCGACCCCGATCCGGGTGGTCCCAGCGAACCCCCGCCCATCCCGGCACCGGTCTGGTTCTCCAGCAGGGAACCGAAGTTGCCGAACATGACGCTGCACGGCCCGGCCGTGGCGGTGCCCGACCCGGTGACGGCGATCGCGGCGACGGAGGCCGCGACCGCAGCAAGTGCGGTCGCGGCCAGCCGCTGGAGTGCCCGGCTCATCTCAGGATCTCGGGATCGGACGCCGCTCGACGAGCACGGTCTCGCCTGTCTCGGCGGGGTCCGGGGTGTCGGTGGTCCAGCTGTTGTCCGCGACGCGCATGCGGGAGTCGGCGGCCGGGAGGGTCCGTGGGGGGATCAGATCGAGGTCGGTCCGCATGAGGAAGACGTTGTAGGCGTCCCAGGTGGACATGGTGAAGTACAGGTCGGATCCCACCGTCTCGACCGCCGGACTCCACGGGTGGACGAACGCACCGTAGAGGGTGGGCACGTGCCGGTAGGACAGCAGGATGTCCTCCCCGGACCACGGACCCTCGGGCCTCGCGGCCTGCCGCATCACGATGTCGTTGTTCCCGTTGGTGTACAGGGCGATGAACCGACCCAGTCGAGCACTCCAGGAGACGGACAGTTCACTCACACGGGGGTGCATCACCGCCGCGGCGGAGCGGTGGTCGCGGCCCCAGCCGGCACCGGTCCAGAACTCGTAGGCCGACATGGTCCTGATCGACCGCTCCGGCACGCGGGCGAGGGTCACGGCGCCGTTGCGGCCCGACGGGGTCAGGTACTCGTAGACGAAGCCGTCGTGCTTGAGGAACGCGCTCATCTGGCCGGCGGTGTGGGTGGTGAACGGGGCGCCGAGATCCGACGGTATGAGGCGAGCGCTGCCGGTCCCGGTCCGGGCGGTGCCCGCCACCGGGGTCCAGTTCTCCCCGTTGTCCCTTGATTCGGCGAGCGCGGAGTAGTTGGTCACCCACTCACCGGGGGCGCCCCAGCTGGCGACCGACATGTACCGCAGGTACTGCGTACCGGCGACCTCCACACCCGCGGTCGGGATGACGGTCACCTCGCCCGGCAGATTCGAGCGGGGAAGGATGGACTTGGCCAGACCGCTGCGCTCCATCGGAGCGTTGTCGACCCGCATCCCGTTGGACAGGATCCGGTCGGACGAGCGGAACAGGATGTTGCTGCGCCACTGGGTGCCGGGGAGGCTGCAGTCGCCCATCGTGTCCCCGAGCGCCATGAGCACCTGGGGGTTCGAGGCGTCCCCGTTCTTCCACATGATTCCCAGGTCGGTTCCTGAGATGCCGAACCGTTCGACCGTCCGGTTGGGACTCGTGGGCCCCGTGAGCAGTTCCACCGTCGTCGTGCGTCCCTGGAGGACGGGG
>NZ_JAALDW010000297.1:0-6084 GCF_014145055.1 Dietzia sp. DQ11-38-2 | reverse complement strand
TTTTAGCCACTGGCCCCGTTCGCCCAGGGGGTGGCCGGTGCGTCGGTCGGCATGGCGGCGGATCCGGAGAGGGAACCGGAGCCGAGTCCGGTCCCGCCGGTCGGGGGCCACGGGTCACACGGCGCCGCGGACGCGACCGGGGGCAGTGCCGTCAGCGCCGTGAGCGCGCCGATCGCGAGAGCGACGACGGTACCCGCCGCGAGGGGTGCCCGCGCCCGACGGGACAGGTGGGGACGACGACGAGGTGTGCTGCGGGACACGGATTCTCCAGACGAGGGGACGAGATGAGGGGAGTCTGTGTGCAGAGTAATGGCAACCCGGGATGCGGGGGCTCTTTCGTCGAGAGGCGGGTGTCGGTGTCGACTCGTAAGCTTGCGGTATGGCTTTCGCGACCGAGATCCCCGACGACGGGATCCCCGCAGACCCGACCGTCCTGTCCTATTCCGAGTTCCGTCCCATCGGGGATGTCGAGCGGTCCACCGGCAGGTTCGAAGTGGTCAGCGAGTTCACCCCGTCCGGGGACCAGCCGACGGCGATCGCCGAGCTCACCGAGCGCCTGGGGCGAGGCGAGCGGGACGTCGTGCTGCTCGGCGCCACCGGTACCGGTAAGTCCGCCACGACGGCCTGGCTCATCGAGCAGGTCCAGCGACCGACCCTCGTCATGGCCCCCAACAAGACCCTCGCCGCGCAGTTGGCCAACGAACTGAGGGAGATGCTCCCCAACAACGCTGTCGAGTACTTCGTCTCCTACTACGACTACTACCAACCCGAGGCGTACATCGCCCAGACGGACACCTTCATCGAGAAGGACTCGTCCATCAACGACGACGTCGAGCGGCTCAGGCACTCCGCGACGTCGTCACTGCTCTCGCGACGCGACGTCGTCGTGGTCAGTTCGGTCTCGTGCATCTACGGTCTCGGCACGCCACAGTCCTACCTGGACAGGTCCGTCTCGTTGGCGGTGGGTCAGGAGGTCGAGCGTGACCGGCTGCTGCGACTGCTGGTGGACGTGCAGTACGAGCGCAACGACGTCTCGATGACGCGGGGCACGTTCCGTGCCAAGGGGGACACCGTCGACATCATCCCCACCTATGAGGAACTCGCCGTGCGTATCGAGTTCTTCGGTGACGAGATCGACGCGCTCTACTACATCCACCCGTTGACCGGCGATGTCGTGCGGAAGGTCGACGAGGTGCGGATCTTCCCGGCGACGCATTACGTCGCCGGGCCCGAGCGGATGGCCAAGGCCATCGCCTCGATCGAGGAGGAGCTGGAGGCCCGGTTGGCGGAGCTGGAGAACCAGGGCAAGCTCCTGGAGGCGCAACGCCTGCGAATGCGCACCTCGTACGACATCGAGATGATGCAGCAGGTCGGGTTCTGCTCCGGGATCGAGAACTATTCGCGACACATCGACGGTCGCGCGGCGGGAAGCGCTCCGGCGACGCTGATCGACTACTTCCCCGAGGACTTCCTCACCGTCATCGACGAGTCCCACGTGACCGTCCCGCAGATCGGTGCGATGTTCGAGGGCGACGCCTCCCGCAAGCGCAACCTCGTGGACTTCGGCTTCAGGCTCCCCTCGGCGCTCGACAACCGTCCGCTCACGTGGGAGGAGTTCTCCGACCGGGTCGGCCAGACGGTGTACCTCTCCGCAACCCCCGGGACGTACGAGATGGGACGCACCGGGGGCGAGTTCGTCGAGCAGGTCATCCGGCCCACCGGTCTGGTGGACCCGAAGATCGTGGTCAAGCCCACGAAGGGGCAGATCGACGATCTCCTCGGAGAGATCCGCGCCCGTGCGGAGCGCGACGAGCGGGTCCTGGTGACCACCCTGACCAAGAAGATGTCCGAGGACCTCACCGACTATCTGCTGGAGCTCGGAGTGCGTGTGCGCTATCTGCACTCGGAGATCGACACCCTGCAGCGGGTGGAGCTGCTCCGGGACCTGCGCCGTGGCGAGTTCGACGTCCTGGTGGGCATCAACCTGCTCCGCGAGGGGCTGGACCTGCCCGAGGTCTCCCTGGTGGCGATCCTCGACGCCGACAAGCAGGGCTTCCTCCGTTCGAGCACCTCGCTCATCCAGACCATCGGCCGCGCGGCCCGTAACGTCTCCGGCGAGGTCCACATGTACGCGGACTCCGTCACCGAAGCGATGAGTCAGGCCATCGAGGAGACCGACCGTCGGCGTGAGAAGCAGGTCGCATACAACACCGAGCACGGTATCGACCCCCAGCCACTGCGGAGAAAGATCGCCGACATCCTCGACAGGGTCGGGGAGGAGGGCGGCGGGGAGTCCTCCCCCGACCCGCGGGACCGGCCCGAACTCGTGGGGGCACGGGCGGCGGGCGATTCGGCGCGGCCGCGTGCGGAACTCGAGAAGCTCATCGGGGAGATGACCGAGCAGATGATGTCGGCGGCCACGGACCTCCGGTTCGAGTTGGCGGGTCGGCTCCGCGACGAGATCGCCGAGTTGCGCAAGGAGCTCAAGGGGATGCGCGAGGCCGGAGTCGACTGACCCGTCACTGTGACGTCGCGCGCCTACCGGGCACGGCGCGGGCCTCCGCGCACTACGCTGGGGAGCACGTGTTGCCGACGAGAGGAAGACAATTGAGCGCCTACAACAAGGTGGTCGTGGGAACGGACGGCTCGGAGTCGTCCTACCGGGCGGTCGATCGTGCCGCGGCGCTGGCCGCCGACGAGTCCGCGACTCTCGTGATCGCCTGCGCCTACGTGCCCGCCGACCCGCGGTCGGTCAGCCAGGCCGCGGATCAGCTGGGCGACGACGCCTATCAGATCCGCGGTGACAATCCCGCCGAGGACATCGTCCGGACCGCGAGAGACAGGGCGGCCGCCGCCGGGGCGTCCACCATCGAGGCGCGCACCGTCAAGGGGGCGCCCGTCGAATCGCTCATCAAGTTGGCCAACGAGGTGGAGGCGGATCTGCTCGTTGTGGGCAACAAGGGGCTGAACTCGCTGACCGGTCGACTCCTGGGTTCGGTGCCCGCCGACGCTGCCCGTCGGGCGGTGTGCGACGTCCTCATCGTGCACACGACCTGAGTACACGGATCACCCGAGCCGGACCGGCCGGTGGTCAGCCGCAGAGGTGGGCCCGGCTGGCGTCGATGAGGGCCCGGCCGACCGCGGTGGTGTCGCGGTCGGCGTCCTGGGCGGCGATCGCGCTGGTGAGTGGCCGGAGGTGATCCAGGATCGTCTCGGTATCGGCCCCGTCGGAGATGCTCCGGCAGATGCCCAGGCCGACCTCGACCGTGGTGGCCGCGGTCATCTCCGTGGGTAGTCCTGAGGCGGCGAGTTGATCGAGGAACTCCTGCTCGCTGCCGTTCCTGGCGGGTCCACTCGCGGTTCCGGCGGGCTGCCCGTCGGCGGCGTCGGCACCCTGCCCCACGGTGTCCGCGCGCACGGTCCGGTCGGTGGTGTCCTCCCCGGCGGCGCATCCGGTGCTCACCGCCAGGACGGCACACACGACCGTGGCGACCGAGAGTCGTGCAATGGCGTTGATGCTCATGCGGTGAGCTCCTCGGGACCGTCCGTGACCGACTCCCGGATCAGTGAGAGCAACGGGCCGAACCGTCCGGGCTGGACGAGGACCAGTTCCTGGGTGGCGCGGGTGGCCCCCACGTAGAGGTCCTGGAGTCCCTGCGGGGACCGTCCGAGGACCCGTTCCGGATCCACCACCACCACCACGTCGAACTCGAGCCCCTTGGCCAGCGACAGCGGGAGGACCGAGGTGTCGGGGCGTGCCTCGGCGACGGCGCGCCTGAGGTCGGCGATCTCGCGGGGGTGCTCCTCCTCGGGTCCGTCGGGCAGCAGTACGGCCACGGCGCGGTCCTGCGGGACGACGGAGACCTCATCGGCCACGACCCGGCCCAGCGACCGTGCCTCGGTCTCGAGCCATGCGACCGGACGGTGGCCCGCGCGTACCGGGCGCGGTGAGGTCGCTCGCGGGTCGATCTGCGCGAGTAGTCGCCCCGCCACCGCGGACACGGTCTCCGGGGTGCGGTAGTTGACGGTGAGCTCGCAGAGGACCCAGCGGTCGTCGACGTAGGGCGACAGCGCGTCGTGCCATGAGTCGATGCCCGCCGGGCTCGAGGTCTGGGCGACGTCCCCGACGAGCGTCATCCACCGGTTGGGGGAGCGGCGCATCAACGCGCGCCACGCCATGACGGACAGTTCCTGTGCCTCGTCGACGATCACGTGACCGAACGCCCAGGTCCGATCCGCGCCGGCGCGATCCGCGACGGTGAGGTCCGAGTCCGCGCTGTGCCTTCTGGCGAGGGCTTCGGCATCGACCACGTCATACGCCATGAGGACTTCCGGGTCGAGGTCGTCCTCGATGTCCTGGACCGCCGACCCGGTGAGGATCTCGAGGGCCTCCTCGGCCTGCCGGACCTGTTCGGCCCAGGCCCGGTCCGCGTCGCTGCCCTCCGCCGCCGGGTCCTCGCCCAGCAGCTCGGCGAGCTCGTCGAGGAGCGGTACGTCCGCCACCGAGAAGGCACCACCGTCCTCACGGAAGAGGGCTGCCTGGTCCTCGGCCACATAATCACCGGCAGCCTCGGAGATGCGCTCGCGGCTGGAGAGCAGGTCGGCCAACAGACTCTCCGGACGCAGGGTGGGCCACCACTCGTCGATCGCGGCGAGGACCTCCGGCGCACGTTCCACCTCGGCGCGCAGCGCCGCCCTGTCATCCGAGTCCAGCAGCGGGCGGGCCGGATCCCCGAGGTCCCCGACCCCACCCTCCCCGGGGGACCAGGCGGCGTCCTCCGCCTGCCCGACCGGGTCGGTGAGCACGGCAACGTACTGCTCGGTGAGTGCGTCGACGATCTTGGTCAGGAAGGTGGATCGCGCCTGGTTGTGGGGACGTCGCGTCATCCTGGCCCGGCCGCGGGCAGCGCGCACCACCGCTGGTGTGAGGACCAGGGCATGGCCCTCGCACCGCACCACCACGTCCGAAGTCGGGGCGAGTTGCCGGGCGCGGACCGCGACCTTGAGGATGTCGACCATGTCGGCGGACCCCTTGACCTCCTCGCCGCGGAGCGTTTCGTGACCGGTGGCCCGGACCCCGGGGAACAGGTCCGCGAGCGTGCGCAGGACGACGCCCGACTCCCCGAGCGACGGCAGGACCCGCGCGATGTAGTCGAGGAATCGCGCGTTCGGACCCACGATGAGGACGCCACTGCGATCAAGCCTGCGGCGGTGCGTGTAGAGGAGGTAGGCCGCACGGTGAAGGGCCACGGCGGTTTTGCCCGTACCCGGCCCACCCTGGACCACCAGCACCCCGGCGTGCGGGTTGCGGATGATCTCGTCCTGCTCTCGTTGGATGGTCGCGACGATGTCGGTCATGTGGGCGGACCGCGCGCTGTCCAGGGCCTCGAGCAGCGCGGATTCCCCCACGACGTCGTCGTGGTTCTCAGGTATCTCCCCGTCGGCCGGGGCCGTGAGGAATTCGTCGTGCACCCCGATGACCCTCCGCCCGATCGTGCGCAGGTGCCGGCGACGGTGTGCGCCCTCTGGACGGGCGGTGGTGGCCAGGTAGAACGGGCGGCTGTGGTCCGCCCGCCAGTCCAGTAGGAGCGGGGTGAGGTCCTCGTCGTCGTCCCTCAGCCCCACGCGGCCGATCCGTCGGACCTCCCCGTCGGCCATGTCCAGCCGTCCGAAGTACAGGCCCAGATTGGCGGCGTTGTACGCCGCCAGTTCCGCCGAATAGAGCCGCGCGAACGATTCTCTCTCAGACCTCGCCTGTGGCGTGCCCCCCGTACCCCGGAGGACGGCGTCGAGGCGGGCCCGGGTGTCGGACCGCAGTTCCTCGAGACGGTCGAGGAGACGACCGAGGTGGCGCTGCTCCTCGTCGACGGCGTCGGACTCCGTCATGCGCGCTCCTCTCGAGGGTGTGGACCGGGCGGCGGTCGCGTCGGACTGCACGGTGCGGGACAACCAGGCTACCGGGTGTCGGGCGGGTGCTCCGACGCAGACGACCCCGCCGGTCAGGGCGGGGTCGTCGGCAACCGGCGGGCAGCGCCGGGTGGGGCGGTCCGTCAGGGTCGGATGGCGGCGGCGGCCTTGCTCCGG
>NZ_JAALDW010000296.1:0-2298 GCF_014145055.1 Dietzia sp. DQ11-38-2 | reverse complement strand
ACGCGACGGCGCGCCGTCCTCGGAATGGGCTCGCGCCAACTCCCAGGTGCGCGGCTCGCTGGCGGAGACGGGCGTGGGAGCGACGGACCTGCTGCTGTGGGCCCTGACCGCCGCCGCGGCCGGAGTGACCCTGATCCTGCTGGCCGGCCGGCGGCGTCGCGACGCCGAGTGCTGAGACCGCGAGCGGTGAGGAGCAGAGAGCCGGGATGCCGACACCCGGGCGGCGTCAGAACAGGGTTCGAGGCCGGATGCTGTTGGCCTGGTCCACCAACCGGAAGCGCTGCTGCCGGGTCTCGGTGGACCGCGCCAGGGTCCGCAACACCGTCTCCGCGCCCGTTCTCAGACCGAACTCGGTGAACGGCACCCCCCGCATCAGTGGCGACGGCGAGGGCTCGTTTCCGGGAAGCTGGATCCAACTCAGTGCCGTGGTCAGCACGGTGAGGCGGATCTGGACGGCCCGGTGCTCACCGGCGGACAGGTTCGCGACGCGACGAGCGGCCTCGCGCAGGTGGGATTCCTCGGTCTCCCGCAGTGGCCGCCCCTGGCACAGCAGCAGGATCGCCGTGAGATTGGCCAGGGCCGAGTATCGGGAGTTGGGCGGGACCCGGTCCAGTTCCTCGATCGCCGCCGCGACCTCCCCGCGCCTCTGCAACTGTCGGGCCAACCCGAATGCGGAACTGACCACCGACCGGTCCACGGACCACACCGTGCGGTAGAAGTGCTCGCTCGACCGCGCCCATCGGGCCCTGTCCCCCTCCGGGCAGACGTCGAGGATGAGCTCGGCGGTCGCCGCGAGCGCCAGCTTGGGCCCGTTCTCCCCCGGCATGGCCGACAACACCTGCTGGAACTTCGGATAGGCGCCCACGGGATCCCCTTTGAGCAGGGCGATCACCCCGACGTACCAGACCAGGCGCCACTCCGAGCGGAGTCGGTCGGAGTTCTCCTCCAGCAAGGCCTCGGCCGACGCGAGGTCTCCGCTCTCGAGGTAGGCGCGGGCGAGCGACATGATCACCCCCACGCTGTCGTGGGCCTCGGACTCGGTATCCGAGTACAGCTCACGGAGCGTGTCGATCCGCTGCTCCACGGAGGTGTAGGAGGTGGCGGCCAGGATGCGCCCGGCGGGATCGGAGGACTCCATCAGCGGCACGGGCAGGGCGTCGACGAGTTCGGCACCGGTCAGTGTGGTGTCGCGGGCGTGGCCGTCGACGAGGAAATCGGTCGGCTCGACCGTGAACAACGTGCCGAACGTGGACCGCTGCGGCGAGAACACCGAGGAGAACGCCGGATGCGGGATCCCGGTACGCAGAGCGAGGACTTCGCGCAACACGCCCATCAGCTGGCCGGCCATCCCGTTGGCGCTGCGGAACCGCATGGTCGGGTCCTCGTTGGTCGAGCGCAACAGGAAACGGTAGAGCGAGTCGTACCGGCTGAACACCGGCTCCTCGACGGGGGAGGGGATCCCGTCGGCGTAACGGCCGTCGACCACCGGCAGTCGGACGATCAACGACGCCAGGGTGCGCCCCACGGTGTAGAGGTCGGAGGCGATGGTGGGGCCGGTCTCGGGGATCTCCGGCGCCTGGAAGCCCGGTGTGCCGTAGATGTGCCCGTAGTCGCCGACGCCCGAGACCGCGCCCATGTCGATGAGCTTGACGTGGTCCTCGGTGAGCATGATGTTCTCGGGCTTGAGGTCGTTGTAGACCAGCCCCACGGAGTGCAGGTAGGACAGCGCTGTGAGGGCCTCGAGGACGTACGCGATCGCCTTCTCCACCGGCAGGACGCGACCCGGCGCCGACCTGCGCACGTCCCGCAGGCTGGGCCCACCGACGTACTCCATCACGATGTAGCCGCCGTGGGTGGGCGAGGTGGCCCAGTCGTCGTGGATGAAGTTGTAGATCCTCACGATCGACGGGTGGGAGAGTTCGGCCAGGATCTCCCGCTCGGCCACCGCCACCTCCTGCGCCTCGGCCTGGTCGGCGTGGAGCAGGCCCTTGAGCACCACCCACCGGTCGGACACGTTGTGGTCCACGGCGAGGTAGATCCAACCCATCCCACCGTGGGCGAGCGCGCCGCGGACCTCGTACTGGTCGGCCACCACGTCGCCGGGTCGGAGTTCGGGCCGCGGGAGTCGTCCATCCGAGGCCTCGCACTCGGCCTCGATGTCCTCCGGCGAGAGCATGGCCGAGTGGGGATCCACCGGGATGATGTACGGCAGGTCCACCAGCCCCTCCGACGCCGGGCTCGGTCGGTCCTCGGGCTTACTGGGTTGACGCATCCGGAACGGTGCCGAGCCGGCGCGGT
>NZ_JAALDW010000295.1:4488-14902 GCF_014145055.1 Dietzia sp. DQ11-38-2 | reverse complement strand
CCGCCGCGGAGCTGGGGGTCGAGCTGACGGTTCCCGAGGTGGTGCAGTCCGTCGTTCTGACCCGGGTCCAGGCCCGGTCGACAGCCATGCCGTCTTCTGAATCTCTGGAGAACTTCGCCGCGACCGGGGCGACACTGGTGCTGCACCTGGCGATCACCCGGATCCGCGAGCTCGCCGAACGGCTGGTGCCCACGCACGGCGCGGAGTGCCCGGTCGCGGTGGTGGCCCACGCGAGCCGCCCGCACCGAGTGGAGCTGCGCGGCACTCTCGCCGACATCGCCGACGCCGTCGAGGCCGCGGGCCTGCGGCAGGCCGCGGTGATCCTGGTGGGCCGGGCGCTCGTGCGACCGGGAGAGGCGGAGTCCTGGTTGTACGCGTCGGACCCGGAGAGGGAGTCGAAGCGACGGCGCGTGGCGGGGTAACTCGCACGGCAGTGGACGGGGCATGGGTGCTCCCGGTGCTCGTCCTGGTCGCGGTGGGGTCGTTGGTATGGGCGTGGAGGCGCGGGCGCGTGTGAGGGTCCACCACAGCTGTCGAGCGGGTCAGGCCTCTCCGCGGGCCGGAACCGCCCCGAGTGCGCCGAGGACCGGGGTGGTGGGCCAACACCGGGGGGTGACGGCGGCAGCCGGGTCGAGGGCATTGAGCACCAGGTCGAGGGTCTGGGGGTCGGCGTAGAGCGAGGCGTGGTCGGCTCCGTTGCGTGGGCAGGTGTCCTGGAGAACGTGCGTGGTGACGCCCGGGTGGTCACCCTCGGGGAAGCTCATCGCGGGTGGGACCAGGCCGTCGAAAGCGGAGGCGATGAGGGTGTACCTGGTGCTCCGGTCGAACGGGCTGCCTCCGGCGAAGAGGAGGCGGCCCGTCGGCGAGTGCTCGTTGATGTCGAGCATCGCGGGGAAGGGTACGGGAAGGGGCCCGTCGGGTAGGCCCCGCGAGGACTCGGCGGCCATGCCCTCCAGGTCCACCACCGGCGAGAGGGAAGCCAGACCCGGGAGCCCCGCCTCTGCGGTCCCGCCGGCGAATCCGCCCAGTGAGACCACCGTTCCGATCCTGCCCGGGCGGGTGACCTTGGCCAGGTGCATCGCCACGGTCACTCCCTGCGAATGGCCCACCATGTCGGCCTGCTCGGCGCCGGTGGCCGCGAGGACGCCATCGAGATACGACGTCATCTCGGCGACGTGATCGGACATCCGTGAAGAACCGCCGATTCCGGGGAACAGCGGTGTCGCGCCGTACGTGGGTGAGAAGACGCAGTACCCCTCGTTCAGGAGGGACGGCGCGACGGTCCCCCAGTTGTTGACGCCGTTGGCGCCGGTGCCGTGCAGGAGGATGACCGGGCGCGGGTGCTCCGGGGAGGGCCGGCACGACCAGTCGTCAACGCCCGGCCACGGCCGGCCCGGGTTGGCGAGTTGGTAGATCCCGCCTGCCTCGGCCGTATACGAGATCGGCTGGGCGGGACGGGTGGCGGGGTCGGTCGCCGATGCCACAGGAGCGCAGGCCAGGGCCAGGGCTGTCGAGACCGCCGCCGTCAGGAGGGGGAGGGTGAAGCGGAGTCGAGGCACTGACCATCTCCCGGACGGCGCCGTTGGGCGCGGGATGTGACGGCTATCACCCTAGCTCGGTCGGCCCGTGCCGCCGGACGGAATGCTCTAGGCTCCCGGCCGCCGGCTGGTGTGCACGACCGCCAGGGCGGTATCGACGTCGAGGTCCGGGTCCAGGACGGCGGCGCCTCTGATCGCCGCGGACCCCACCTCGACGAGCCACTCGACGAGGTCGTCGACGGGAAGGCGGCAGCCTGTCCGCACCCAGTTCAACGAGGCTTCGTCCGCAGCCGCGATGATCGTTCGGCCGACGAACTGGACGGTGGCGTCGTCGGCGTCGACCCCGACGAGCTCGGCCAGCATCTCGAGCGCTCGGGCGCGTCCTGCCTGCGACGCCTCCAGTACGTCCGCGTCCGGTGAGCGCCCCCCGGCGATCAGTCGCTGGGCGAGTTCCGGGTGATCGGCGACGTAGCACAGGTGCGCACGGAGGCCGGCTCGGATCGCGTCGGCGGGGTCGGTGTCGGCGCCCGCGGCGAACGCCGAGTCCATGTTCTTCACGAACCTGTCGAGAACCGCCCGGTACAACCCCTGTTTTGACCCGAAGTGGTGGAACACCAGACCGTGCGCGACGCCCGCCCGTCGGGCGATCTCGGAGACCGTGACCGCGCTGTAGTCGCGTTCGGCGAACGTCTCGGCGGCCGCCTCGAGGACGCGACCGCGCGTCGCGACCTTGCGTTCGGCTCGTGACGGCGAGGCGCCGGGGGCGCCGGGGGCGTCATCGGGGCGCGATCCGGCATCGCTGTTCACGTCCCCGAGTGTACGAGAGGGGGCTGGCCTGCAAGATTCCTGACCGATAGTCATTGACTGCCAGTCAACCAAATCGGTAGGGTCCGCGACATCGGGTTCGACATGAAGGAGCCAACATGGCCGTCAGGCTGATCCGGTACGTCGCCGAGGGGACGACGCACTGGGGCATCGTCAACGGTGACGAGGCCACCGCCCTGGAAGGCGCCTATCCGACCACCGGGGAGGTGCTGGAGCGGGGAATCGAGGAGTGGCGGGACGGGCTCGGTCGACCCCCGACCCACCGGCTGTCCGCCGTGACCGTGGTGTCGCCGGTGACCACGCCGTGTCGGGTGATCTGCCAGGGTGCGAACTACCGACAACACGCCATCGAGTCGGGCATGGATCCCGACAACCGCGCGTTCAATCTGTTCTTCGACAAGACCGACGCCTCGGTGTCCGGGCCGTTCGACCCCGTCACCCGCCCCCGCCATGTGCGGCTGCTCGACTACGAGATCGAACTGGGCCTGGTGATCGGCGCGACCATCGACCGGCCGGTCACCCTCACCGACGACCAGCTCCCCCGCTATGTCGCCGCCCTCACGATCGGCAACGACATCTCGGCCCGCGATGTCCAGCTCCCTCAGGGGCAGTACTTCAAGGGCAAGAGCTACCGCGGATTCTGTCCACTCGGCCCCGAGCTCCTCATCCTCGACGAGGACGAGTACCCACTCCTCGACGATCTGGATCTGGAGTTGAGGGTGAACGACGAGGTCCGGCAGTCGGATTCGACGTCGAACTTCTTGTACCGACCGGCCGAGACGCTGAGCGAGCTGAGCACGTTCTGCAACCTGTCGCCCGGAGACGTCGTCCTGACCGGCACGCCACACGGGACCGCCGCGAAGTCACCTCATCCGCTCATCAGGCGTCTGGCCACCGCTCTTCTTCCCGAACACGTGATGTGGCGGTTGTTCATCCGACGCAACCAGGACGGCCCTTTCCTGCGACCGGGCGACCTCGTCACCGCCTCGATCCGCTCAGGAGACGGGTCTCTCGACCTGGGCACGCAACGCACCCCCATCATCGCCGAGAACTCGACGAACGGAGAGACATCATGACGATCGCGCAGCCGGTCAACACCCCCCTCGCGCCGGAGATCCTCGCTCACTACGTGGTCAAGACGCCGCGGGCGACGGAGATGATCGAGTGGTACCGGACGGTTCTGGGCGCGAAGGTCGTTCACGAGGACAAGCAGATCGCCTTCCTCACCTGGGACGACGAGAGTCATCGACTGGCTCTGGTCAAGATCCCCGGCCTCGTGCGCTTCCTCTTCCCGTTGGCCAGGCTCCGCCGCAAGATCCTCGGAGTCGACCACCTGGCGTTCACCTACAGCTCGCTCGAACGGCTGCTCCTCAACCACGAGCGTCTCGCATCTCTCGGGATAGAACCGGTGTGGTCGATCAATCACGGCCCCACCACGTCGTTGTACTACGAGGACCCGGATGGGATCCGCCTCGAGTTCCAGGTCGAGAACTTCCCCACCGCGGAGGAGACCGCCGCGTTCTTCGACAGCGAGGAGTTCGCGGACAACCCCATCGGCGTCATGATCGACCCGGGGTATCTGCTGGAGCGGCTGCGCGGTGGCGCGGCGCCCTCCGAGCTCGTGCACCGACAGGCGGGAGTGCGTCCGGGCACCACCGCCCGGTCCAACAAGCGCGCCATCACGTTCCGCACGCTATGAGCCCCGAGACCCGGGCCCCCGTCGTGATCTGCGGCGCGGGCAGCTCCGGCGCGACCCTCGCGTTGCTGCTCGCGTCGCGCGGCATCTCCTCCCTCGTGCTCGACCGGCGGCAGGAGCCACTGACCCACCCCGCCGCGCACGTCATCAACGCCCGCTCGCTCGAGATCTGGCGCGAGATCGCCCCCGACCTCGCCGCACAGATCGCGGCGCTGTCCCCGCCGATCTCCGAGATCAGCGTCATCCGGTGGATGTCGTCGACCTCCGCACCCCCGCTGGGCGAGATCGACCTGCTCTCCGATCCGGAACGGCTGGAGCAGGTTCGCTCCCTGAGCGACTTCCTCCTCTCGCACGTGGGCCAGCACCTGCTGATGCCCGTGCTCTGGAAGTGGCTCGACGCCGAACCGCTGGTCGAGTTCCGCCGCGGGGTGAGCGTGCGCGCCGTCACCCGGGTCGAGGACGGAGTGGTGGCGGACACGGACCTCGGTCGGATCGCCGCGCAGTACCTGATCGGTGCCGACGGCGCGAACAGTCCGATCCGCGAGAGCCTCGGGATCGGTCTGCGTGGCCCGGTCCTGGCCCGTATGGCCAGCGCGTTCTTCCGGTCCCCGGACCTGCATCCGGACGACAGGCCCCTGCTCACCTGGATCTACCGACCGGAGTTCGCCGGAGTGCTCATCGCGCACGCCGATCGCCACTACGTGTTGATGGGCACCTACCTGCATCCCGGGCAACCCATCGCCGCCGACCCGGACCGGTACTGGCGTGACACCCTCCCCGCGGTCCTGGGCGAGGACAACAGCTACGACATCGTCTCCACCGGCGCGTGGACCATGACCTCGCAGACCGCGGAGAGCTTCCGCCGCGGCAGGGTCATCCTGATCGGTGACGCGGCCCACCGGTTCCCCCACACCGGGGGCTACGGACTCAACAGCGGCGTGCAGGATGCCCACAACCTCGCGTGGAAGCTCGATGCCGTGCTCACCCACGGCGCCCGCGAGACCCTTCTCGACACCTACGAGCTCGAACGCCGACCGGTGGTCGAACGCTTCGCCCACCACAGTGTGTCCAACCACTTCCAGCTCGACGCGGTCACCCGGCACTTCGGTGCGACGAACCGTGCGCTTTACAACGTCACCCGGTTGATGGGCCGGGCACCACTGAGGTGGCTGCCGGCGGGGATGGCCGCGCGTCTCTCGGAGCATCTCGTTCGTGGCGGCCTCGCGCGGACGGCCGTTCTTCTCGAGGAGACCCCGCGGGCGTCGCGTGTGCGTGCAAAGGCCGCCGAGGCGATACCCCTGCAGCTGTCGCATTTCGTCTCGACCGGCCTGGAGTTCGGGTACTGCTACGACGGGCCGCTCGTGGCGGCCGACGACCGAGGTCGTCAGTCCGGCACCGACGACGACGTCGTGGGGGATGTCGTGGAGTACTCGCCGTGCGTCGTGCCGGGAGGCCGACTCCCGCACGTGTCCCTGATCGACACCTCCGACGGGCGTCGGTCGATCCTGCAGCTGGTCAACCGCGACCCGCAGACGGTCACCCTCATCACCGCCGATGCGGGGTCCTGGCGGGACCGTCTCCGCAGCGGGTCGACCGGACCCATGGAGGTCGACGTGGTCGACATCCGCACCCGGTGCGTCGACCCGGAGCGTACGGAGACCCTCCTGGGCCTCGACCGGGGCGGGGCCGTCGCGGTCCGCTGCGACGGGCACATCATCTGGAGCACCGAGACCTCGGCCGCCTCCTCCGCGGGGGACCTGGTGTCCTTCCTCCGGACCCGCTGGTCGCCGGTGTTCAGCACGTCGACGACCCCGTCACGCCGTGAGAAGGAGTCCCAGCCATGACCCACGCCGCCACCGGGGCCGCCACCGGGGCCGTCGCCCCCGAGGCCGCCACCCCCGGAGCCGCCGCCCCCGGAGCCGACAGCGCAATACTGGAGTCGATCGCGAAGCGCGTCTTGTGGACCTCCACGGCGATGATCCACCACGCGAACCGGGTCCGCCCCAATCCCAGCGGCCTCAAGGTCGGGGGGCACCAGGCCTCGTGCGCGTCGATGGTGCACATCATGACGTCGCTGTGGTTCGGGCAGCTCCGCCCCGGCGACCGTGTGTCGGTCAAACCCCACGCCTCGCCTGTGCTCCACTCGATCAACTACCTTCTCGGCGACCTCGACGAGAAGTACATGCCGACGCTGCGCGAGTACGGCGGTCTCCAGCCCTACCCCAGTCGATCGAAGGACCCGGACCGCGTGGACTACTCCACCGGATCGGTGGGAATCGGGGCGACCGCACCGTTGTGGGGTGCGATGGCCCGGCGCTACGTGGACACCACCTTCGGCCCCACCGGCCCCGGCCGGCAGTACTCGATCGTCGGCGACGCCGAGCTCGACGAGGGAGCGGTGTGGGAGGCCGTGCTCGACCCCTCGGTGGCCGAACTCGGCGAGGTGGTGTGGATCGTCGACATGAACCGGCAGTCGCTCGACCGCGTCGTGCCCAACATCGCCGCCCCGCGGCTGGAGCAGATGTTCGCCGCCGCGGGCTGGCAGGTCCTCACCGTCGACTTCGGTCGGACTCTGGAGGAGCTGTTCGCCCGCCCCGGTGGCGACGCGCTGCGACGACGACTGCGTGACATGTCGAACCCCGAGTACCAGAGGCTGCTGCGGTGCTCTGCGCAGGAGATCCGGGACAGGCTGCCGGGCGAGGGGGCCGATGCGGAGGCCATCGCCACGGTGATCGGGGATCTCGCAGACGCGGCCCTCCTCGGCGCGATCTCCAACCTCGGTGGTCATGACATCGACGCGCTGCGTGACGCCTACGCCCGGATCGACGACCAACGCCCCACGGTGATCCTGGCCTACACCGTCAAAGGTTTCGGGCTGCCGACCCAGGGGCACCCGCAGAACCACTCCTCACTGCTCACCGCCGATCAGTTCGCGAGCCTGGCCGACTCACTCGGTGAGGCGGTCGATCGCCCGTGGCGGAGGTTCGACCCGGGATCACCCGAGGGCACGCTGTGCGCGGCGACCGCGCAGTACCTGCGCCGGGAGCCCGCTCCGTCGCTCCCCGATCTGGCCGTGCCGCGGGACCTGAGCCGTACACCGCCGTCGACGTCGACCACCCAGGCCGCTCTCGGGCGAGTGCTCCTGGACCTCACGCGCGACGCCCCGGATGTCGCCGCACGCGTGGTGACCGTCAGCCCGGACGTCAGTTCGACCACCAACCTGGCCGGGTGGCTCAACAAGGTGGGGGTCTGGTCGCCGACCGAACGTCACGACTGGTTCGCCGATGACTCCGAGACGGTCGTCAAATGGCGTGAGAGACCCACCGGGCAGCACATGGAACTGGGAATCGCGGAGACCAACCTCGTCGGACTGCTCGGCGAGCTCGGCGCGACCTGGAGTCGGTGGGGTCAACCGCTCCTGCCCATCGGCGTCGTCTATGACCCCTTTGTCGAGAGGGCCCTGGAGCCGTGGTCGTTCGGCATCTACGCAGGCGGGCAGTCGATTCTCGTCGGCACACCCTCCGGTGTGAGCCTGTCCGCGGAAGGCGGGGCCCACCAATCGGTGACGACCCCGTCCATCGGCGTGGAACAGCCGGGCTGTGTGTCGTACGAACCCGCGTTCTCCGTCGAGGTGCAGTGGATCCTGCTTGACTGCCTCGCGCACCTCGGTCGGCCCGACGGGCGATCAGCCTACCTGCGTCTGTCGACGCGGCCGGTGGACCAGCACCTCGCCTCGGTTCCCGACGACCCCGCCGCTCGCGAGCGCCGCCGGGCCCAGGTGGTCGCGGGCGCCTACACCCTGAGAGCCTGCGCGGATCCGGACGTCACCATCGTCGCGATGGGAGCGGTCGTCAGCGAGGCGCTGGCGGCCGCCGACCGGCTCTCCGCTCTGGATATCGGATCAGAGGTCGTCTGCGTCACCAGCGCAGGCCTGCTGTTCGCCGCCCTCCAGGCCCGGGCCGGACGGTCTGATGCACCCAGTTGGATCCTCGACGCGGTGTTCCCCGCCGATCGTGCGGCACCGATGGTCACGGTGCTCGACGGGCACCCCCACACGCTGGCCTTCCTGGCCACGATCAACACCGTGCCGCTGCGCGCGCTGGGGGTCTCGACGTTCGGCCAGACCGGTGCGCTGGAGGACGTCTACCGGCATCACGGCATCGATACCGACAGCATCGTCCGGGCTGCCCTCGACGCCGTCGGCTGATCACCTCCCGACGCGCGGGCCGGCCCTTCGAATTACACTATCGACGTACTCGTAGCACTTCTGTAATACTGCATCGATGGCGACACACACGGTCACGAATCAGGTCCCGCCCCTCGTGGGGTACGACGCGTCGGAACAAGCGGTGATCCTGGAGGCCCTGGCCCGCGCCGGGGCGGACCACGCGAGGGACGAGCTGCGTGAGATCGGTCGGCTCGCCGGGTCCGCCGACGCCCTCGAGTGGGGCGACCGCGCGGAGGCGAACCCGCCGATCCTCCGGACCCACGACCGGTACGGGAACCGGATCGATCAGGTCGACTACGATCCGGCCTACCACGAGCTGATGCGTCGTGCCGTCGGCTTCGGTCTGCACGGCGCCCCGTGGGCGGACCCCCGGCCCAGCCCCCACCTCGTGCGCGCGGCCAAGTCGAGTGTGTGGGGCCAGACGGACGCAGGGCACGGGTGTCCGATCTCGATGACCTACGCGGTGGTTCCGGCGCTGCGCCGCGCTCCCGACCTCGCGGCGACGTTCGAACCGCTGCTGACGGGTCCGGAGTACGACCCGGTTCTGGCGCCGCCCACCACCAAGCGGGGTCTGACGGCCGGGATGTCGATGACGGAGAAGCAGGGCGGGTCCGACGTCCGCGCCAACACCACGCGCGCGACGCCGAACGCCGACGGGACGTACTCGATCACCGGGCACAAGTGGTTCACCTCCGCGCCGATGTCCGACCTCTTCCTGGTCCTCGCGCAGGCGCCGGGTGGGCTCACGTGTTTCTGCGTCCCTCGGGTCCTGCCCGACGGCTCACGCAACCCCTTCCTCCTGCAGCGTCTCAAGGACAAGCTCGGCAACCGGTCGAACGCCAGCAGCGAGGTCGAGTACGACCAGACGACGGGCTGGATCGTCGGCGACGAGGGCCGGGGCGTCGCGACGATCATCGAGATGGTCAACATGACCCGACTCGACTGCACACTCGGTACCGCCACCGGGATGCGGGTCGGGGTCGCGAGCGCCGTCCACCACGCGAGGCATCGCCGGGCCTTCGGAGCGGCCCTCATCGACCAGCCGCTGATGCGCAACGTGCTGGCCGACCTCGCGGTGGAGGCCGAGGCGTCCACGACGGTCGCGCTCTGGCTCGCCGAACTCACCGACCTCGCCGACGCGGGAGACCGGGAGGCCGACGCCCTGCGACGGATCGGGCTGGCCGTCAGCAAGTACTACGTCTGCAAACGCGGGCCTATCCACGCGGCGGAGGCCCTGGAGTGCCTCGGCGGCAACGGATACGTGGAGGACTCCCGGATGCCGAGGCTCTATCGCGAGGCGCCCCTGTTGTCCGTCTGGGAGGGGTCGGGCAACGTCGCGGCCCTGGACGTGCTGAGGGCCATGGCCAAGCAGCCGGAGACGGTCGAGGCGTTCCTCGGGGCCGTCTCCTCCAGCCGCGGGGCGGACGCCCGACTGGACGGCGCCGTCGATCGCCTGGGCGGAACGTTGACGGCGATCGCCACCGGGCAGCCGGACGAGGCGCAGTACGTCGCGCGCCGGGTGATCGGGGACATGGCGGTGATCCTGCAGGGGCACCTGCTGGTCCGCCACGGACACCCGGCGGTCGCCGACGCCTTCTGCGCCAGCAGGCTGGGGGCCGATCACGGTGACGTCCTCGGCACGCTGCCGACCGGGGTGGACACGTCCGCGATCCTCGATCGCGTCACCCCGAAGGTCGGGTGAGCATCGTGGATGAGCATGCGAGAGTGACGGTTTCGGCGAACGGTCCGGTCACCGTGATCGGTCTGAACCGGCCCGATGTCCGCAACGCCGTCGACCGGCCGACCGCGCAGGCTCTCGCCGACGCGTTCCGGGCCTTCGACGCGGACCCCGAGGCCTCCGTCGCCGTGCTGCACGGGGAACACGGCACCTTCTGCGCCGGCGCGGACCTCAAGGCGATCGCGCGGGACGAGGGCAATCGGGTCGCCGCGGACGGGGACGGTCCGATGGGGCCGACGAGGCTCCGACTGGGTAAACCGGTGATCGCCGCGCTGTCGGGCCACGCCGTGGCGGGTGGTCTCGAGCTCGCACTGTGGGCCGATCTCCGGGTCGCGGAGGAGAGCGCGGTGATGGGGGTCTTCTGCCGCCGATGGGGCGTGCCCCTCATC
>NZ_JAALDW010000295.1:0-4440 GCF_014145055.1 Dietzia sp. DQ11-38-2 | reverse complement strand
TGAGCCGCGCGATGGACCTCGTGCTCACCGGCCGCGCGGTCGGTGCGGCGGAGGCGCTGGAGATCGGGTTGGTGAACAGGGTCGTGCCCGACGGCACGGCGTTGACGGCAGCCATCGAACTGGCCACCGAGATCTCGCGGTTCCCCCAGGAGTGCATGCGACGGGACCGGCTGTCGCTGCTGGAACAGGAGGGGCTCGACGAGGAGGCGGCGATCAGGAACGAGTACGACCACGGGGTGGTCTCGCTGCAGGCCGGGGCGGTCGCGGGCGCGGCCCGGTTCGCCGACGGCGCCGGGCGGCACGGCTCCTTCGGACCGGCACAGGGCACAGAGGAGACGGGAAGTTGAACAGCGATTACCGCACCCTGACCTACGAGGTGACCGGGGCGATCGCACGGATCACCTTCGACCGCCCCGAGCACGGTAACGCCATCACGAGCGACACCCCGATCGAACTCGCGTCCGCCGTCGAGCGCGCCGACCTCGACCCGGCGGTCCACGTGATCCTCCTGTCCGGGCGGGGCAAGGGATTCTGCGGCGGCTACGACCTGTCGATCTTCGCCGAGGGGATGGTCCGAGACGCAGCCGGCGCCCACGGTGCCCCGGGGGACCCCGGAGGATCCGTGCTCGACCCGGGCGTCCAGGCCCGCAACCACGACCCGGGCGTCACGTGGGATCCCATGGTCGACTACGCGATGATGAGTCGGTTCAACCGGGGTTTCTCGAGCCTCCTGCACGCGAACAAGCCCACGGTGGCCAAGTTGCACGGATTCGCGGTGGCGGGGGGTACCGATATCGCACTGTTCGCCGACCTGATCATCTGTGCCGACGACACCCGGATCGGGTACCCGCCGACGCGGGTCTGGGGCATCCCGGCGTCCGGGATGTGGGCGCACCGGCTTGGCGACCAACGCGCCAAGCGCCTGCTGTTCACCGGCGACCTCATCACGGGGCGGCAGGCGCACGACTGGGGGCTCGCGATCGACGCGCCCCCGCCCGAGGAGCTGGACGACCGCACCGAGGAGCTCGTCGGACGGATCGCCCAGATGCCGGTCAACCAGCTGATGATGGCCAAGCTGGCGTTGAACAGCGCGCTCCTCGCGCAGGGGGTGGCCACCTCGGGCATGATCAGCACGGTCTTCGACGGCATCGCGCGCCACACCCCGGAGGGGTACGCCTTCCAGGCGAGGGCCGCGACCGAGGGCTTCCGGGAGGCGGTGCGTTCCAGGGACGAGCCCTTCGGTGACGCCAAGACAGCGGGGACGCCGGCGCCTCCGCCTGCGTGAGCCCGGTTCGGCGGCGGTCAGTGGCCGCCGCCGAGCGCCGTGGTGGCGAACGCGCCGAACTCGGCCCGGAACCGGTCATACGACTCCCTGAGCCGCTCGCCGGGCCAGTCGTCGGGGAGTAGTTCCGCGGGGAGCAGCGGATCGTGGAGGATGTGCCGGACGGTCGCGGCCGCGAGCTCGAATCGTGCGGACATGTCGTCGGCGCGATCTGCGGCGGCGAGTAGTGCCTGCCCCGTGGCGGACCACTCCGCCGGGGCGAAGAGGTCCTCGGTGAGGGCCACGACGTCGCCTTCCGGCCGGCACGAGAAGACCGTGGTCCGCGACGACAGCGCCTCGGACCGCCCGGTGAATTCGGACCTCCCCACGTGGAGGGCGACGAGGTTGTCGGGGCGGATCCAGACGCCCTCGCGCAGCTCCGCGTAGCGCGACTCGGTGAGTTCGGTGCGGGTCGCGGCCCGGGTTACCGCGTCGGCCGGGACAGTGACCACCTGCATGGACCACTGCCCGTCCCATGGCCTCAACGAGGGGGAGAGCGCGGCCTCCTGTCGCCGCTGCCGCGCGATCAGGCGGGGCGAGAGGCGGTAGACACCGTTGTCCCGGTGGAGGTCCCCCGCGGCCACCATCCTGGTGAGCGCGACACGCATCGCGGACTCCTTGAATCCCAGCTGGACGGCCACCTCGATGATTGCCGCCGCGGTCGCCTCCGCGGGGTGCATACCGAGGAGCACACTCAGCACCGCGGACCGGGCGGTGAGTTTCACCGGTGACTGCGGGGATGAGGGCACCATCCGACGATACCCGGGCGGTGAGCGGAGGAACTCCGACGTCTCTCCCGTCATTCCTCGAGGTGAACCGCCCGGCGGGGCAGGAGCGGCACGGCGAGGAGGCACAGCGTGGTGACCGCGAGGATGACGATCAGCGTCGTGGTCATCGCGCTCTCGGTCCCTCGTGCGAGGCCACCGATGAACAGTGTGGTGACCAGAGCGGATCCGATCCCGTTCGCGATCTGCTGTATGGCGCTGAGGGAGCCGCTGGCGGAGCCGGCCTCCTCGGGTTGGAGATTGCCGAGGGCGGTGTTGAACACCGAGTTGAAGCAGATCCCGGCGGCGATCCCGATGACGCTGGTGGCCAGGATGTTCTGCCACCAGGCCACGTCGAGACCCGAGGTGACGACGTTCAGCAGCAGGATGCCGGTGCCCAGGATCGTGGCGACCATCCCGAGGAGGACGAGGCGCCTGCCGAGCTTCAGGATGAGGGCGTTCGCTATGCCCGACCCGATGATGATGCCGATCGTCAGCGGGATCAGGTGGAGCGAGGTCCGGGTAGGCGTGTACCCGAGACCGAGTTGGAAGAACAGGCTCAGGACGTACATGAGGCCGCTGAAGCTCGCGAACACGCACAACCCCACGATGAGCCCCGAGGTGAACCCACGGTTGCCGAGCAGGCTGCGGGGCAGGAGCGGGTCGTCCGCACGGGCCTGCCGCCACCCGAACGCTCCCAGGAGCCCGACTCCGACGACCGTGCTCCCGATCGTGAGTCCGTTCCACCCGTCGGAGGACCCGGTGACGAGTCCGAAGAGCAGGCCGAAGAGAGCGAAGGCCAGCAGCACGCTGCCGATCAGATCGATCCGGGTCGAGGGTCGCGCGGGAACGGTCGGGAGGTGCCGCAGGGCGAGGACCAGGGCCAGTCCGCCGAGAACCACGTTGATGAGGAAGATCGGACGCCATCCGAGGCCGAACACGTCCGCGTCGATGAGGATCCCACCGAGCACGGGACCCGCGACGGCGAAGACGCCCAGCATCGGGGCGAACACAGCGAACGCCTTTCGCAGCATCGGCTTGGGAAATGTGGCCGCCATGATGGCCATGCCCTGGGGGATCAACATCGCCCCGAAGACCCCCTGGAGGACGCGGGCCGTGATGAGTACCGCCGCCGAAGGCGCGAGACCGGCGAGGGCGGAACCGACGATGAAACCGATGAGCCCGACGAGGAACGTACGTCGTTGTCCGTACTTGTCCCCGATGCGTCCGCCCACCACGAGTAGCGATCCCAGGGCCAATGCGTAGGAGGCCCCGAGCCACGGGATCACGCTCTCGCTCACACCGAGTTCGCGCACGATCGACGGCGCGGCGACGTTGGCGATCGTCGCGTCCATCAGGTCCATCGCGTCGGCGAGGAGGACGACGATCAGGGTGAGCCAGACCGCTCGAGCGGTCAGAGGTGGTGGCGCAGGCGGCGCAGTGGTGGTCATGGTGTCTCCCGTCCGAGTAGTTACGAACAGGATCGTAACGAACATGTTCGTCACGAACAAGATCGACACTGGTATCGTCGGGTCATGACCCCCCGAGTACCCGTGAGCAGGCGAGACCGGCCGGCGAAGGCCGCGTTGTCCCGGGAGGGGATCGTCGACGCGGCACTGCGAGTGGTGGAGCGGGACGGCGCCGACAAGCTCACACTCCGCAAGGTCGCCGCCGAGCTCGACACCGGGCCCGCGTCGCTCTATGTCTACGTCCGCAACGTCACCGTCCTCCACGCTCTCCTGGCCGACCGTCTGCTCGCGGATCTGGATCTCCGGTGGGACGGGGTCGAACCGTGGCGCGATCGCCTCCAGCGAGTGATGGCCGACTACGTGGACCTGCTTTCTCAGCGGGGGGAGCTCGCGCGAGCGGTGATGTTCGTGTGGCCCGACGGACCGCACTATCTGGACCTGATCGAGCTGCTGCTCCGGCTGCTCCTCACGGCGGGCGCCGACGAGAGGTCCGCGGCCTGGGGTGTGGATCTGCTGCTCCAGTACGCGAGTTCCAGCGCCGCGGAGTGGGCGGCCCGCGAGTCCGGCACCGGCCAGGAGATCGACGACCTCACGGCGACGATCGCGACGTCCGACCCGGGCCGGCACCCGACGCTCGCCGCTTTTCCCGTCGGCGTCTTCACCCAGGGCAGTCCCGACGAGCGGCGCCGGTGGGCTGTCGGAGCGCTCATCGACGGCCTCGTGGGCACCTCACGGGGGTAATGGCCCCGCCGGCGTGGCCCGACCGTGCGCCGGGAGGAGTCGGTCGTGGGACAATGTGGCGGTGAGCAGCACTGATGAACTCCATGTCATCGTCGGTGCCGGGCCGGTGGGCTCCGCCCTGGCGGCCCGGCTGGCGGCCACGGGG
>NZ_JAALDW010000294.1:0-5946 GCF_014145055.1 Dietzia sp. DQ11-38-2 | reverse complement strand
GCGGGGGTCAGGTCGACCAGGAATCCGTCGGCCGACGGGCTCGAATCGATGAGCGCCGCGCACACCGCGTGGGGGTCTATCGGGTCCTGCGCGACCAACCGGACCGCGCGGGCGAGCACCACCTTGGACAGGCCGCCGGCGCGGATCCCGGCGATCGCGGTGGCCACGCGGTGCCGGTGGACCTCCGTGGAGGGGATCTCCTCGGCGACGCGGGCCCGGGTGCGGATCGATCGGAAGTAGGCGGGGGGCTCGAGGGGGCCGTCGGTCCGGACCACGATGTCGGGTTCCACCAACGCCGCCCGCGCATCGGGTTCGAACCCCATGGCGCCCGCCACCAGGCCGCAGTCCCCGGATCTCAGGGCCAGCGCCGCGTCTGCCGGATCAGTGAAGGAACGGAGGGATCCCTGGGTGCGCAGTGAGCCCGTGGGGCGGGACAGGAGGAAGTCCGGAGCGGTGACAGGCCTCGCGGCGTCGGGGTGGAGCCCTGACGCCACGGCTCGCCTCCTTGACTCCGACCGGGTGTGATCGCGCGCGAAGGGCGCACCACGGGTACCCGGCCGATCCTAGGCCGGTCCTGCGCGGGGGTGCGAGCCGGGACCGTCTCTAGGATGGTGACCATGACAGCACAAGACGTCCGTGTCCGCTTCTGCCCGTCGCCCACCGGCACACCCCACGTGGGACTGGTCAGGACGGCGCTGTTCAACTGGGCCCACGCCCGGCACACGGGCGGCACCTTCGTCTTCCGCATCGAGGACACCGATGCCGCACGCGACTCGGAGGAGTCGTACCGGGCGTTGCTCGACGCGCTCCGGTGGCTCGGACTGGACTGGGACGAGGGGCCGGAGGTGGGCGGACCGTACGCCCCCTACCGCCAGTCCGAGCGACGCGACCAGCACCTCGAGGTGGTGCGCAGGCTCGTCGACGCCGGAGAGGCCTACGAGTCCTTCTCGACGGCCGAGGAGGTCGAGGCCCGCCACCGCGCGGCCGGGCGTGATCCCAAGCTCGGGTACGACGGGTACGACCGCGATCTGACGGAGGAGCAGAAGCAGGCCTACCGGGATGAGGGGCGTGGCGCGGTGATCCGGCTCCGGATGCCGGACGAGGACCTGGGGTGGGACGATCTCGTCCGCGGTGAGACCGTCTTCAAGGCCGGCTCCGTTCCGGACTTCGCGCTGACCCGCGCAAACGGGGTCCCCCTCTACACCCTGGTGAACCCGGTGGACGACGCGCTCATGCAGATCACCCACGTGCTCCGGGGCGAGGACCTGCTCAGCTCCACCCCCCGGCAGATCGCGCTCTACCGCGCGCTGACGCGGATCGGGGTGGCCGAGCGTGTCCCCGAGTTCGGGCACCTGCCGTTCGTCATGGGCGAGGGGAACAAGAAGCTGTCCAAGCGGGATCCGCAGTCGGACCTGTTCCTGCACCGTGACAGAGGGATGTTGCCCGAGGGGCTGCTCAACTACCTGGCGCTCCTGGGGTGGGGACTGTCGGACGACCGCGATGTGTTCTCCCTCCAGGAGATGGTGGAGGCCTTCGACGTACGTCAGGTCAACGCCAACCCCGCCCGCTTCGACCAGAAGAAAGCGGACGCGATCAACGCCGAGCACATCCGACGGCTTCCCCCGGAGGTGTTCGCGCAACGGCTGCGGGACTTCCTCGAGGCGCACCCGTCCGAGGACGGCCTGACGCTGCCGCCCGAGCTGGACGGAGACCGGTGGGCGGTCGTGGCCGACCTGCTCCAGACCCGCATCGTCGTCCTGTCCGACGCGTGGGACCTGATCCGCTTCCTCGTGGTGGACGAGGCGGAGTTCGTCGTCGATCCCGGATCCGCCGCCAAGAACCTCAAGGCCGACTCCCGCGAGGTCGTGGACGCGGCCGTGCGCGCGCTGGACGCGCTACCGGAGTGGACCACCCCCGCGATCGAGGCGGCGCTCTCCGGTGCACTGGTGGACGGCCTCGGGATCAAGCCACGCAAGGCCTATGGCCCGATCCGGGTCGCGGTGACCGGCTCGCACATCTCGCCGCCCCTGTTCGAATCGTTGGAGCTGCTGGGTCGGGAGCTGACCCTGGCCCGGCTCCGGGCCGCGCCGATCGCCGACTGACCAGGCGATTTGCTATTCACCCTCGGTGCTTTGATAGTCTCTTCGAGGTCGCCCCGCACGGGCGGACAAGTGAATACAGTGGCCTATGGTGTAATTGGCAACACAGCGGTTTCTGGTACCGTCGTTCTAGGTTCGAGTCCTGGTAGGCCAGCTGAGCGCGCACAGCGCTCACTGCAGTGGTTCCCTCAGCGGAACCGCGTCCTGAGCCCCCGTCGTCTAGCGGCCTAGGACGCCGCCCTCTCACGGCGGTAGCGTGGGTTCGAATCCCATCGGGGGTACACACGAGAACACCCGGAGTGACATGCTCCGGGTGTTCTCCTCGTCAGGGCCTCTCGCGCGTCGTCTGCGGTGGCCCTCGCTCACGCGACCCCGACGACCCGGCCCCGTCCCCGCAGCCGGATGAGGTGTCGCGCGTGCGCGTCGAGAGCGTGGTCCTCCGCGCTCTTCGGGGTCCAGTGCGGCACCGGGGTGGGTGTGAGATCCGGACCCAGCGCCGCGCACACCGCCAGACAGTGGGTGGTCAGGACCCGGTCCGGCGATGTGGGCTCACCGGACCGGACGTGAACGGACACGTGCATGGTCTCGTGACCGGTGTGCAGGAGCCGGGCCTCGACCTCGACGACGTGACCGATGCTCACCGGGTGGTAGAACCGCACGCCGCCCGCGTACACGGAGGTGCACGGGGTGCCCGACCAGTGGGTCGCGCAGAGGTTCGCGGCGTCGTCGATCCACGACATGATCCGCCCACCGTGGACGTTGCCACCCCAGTTCACGTCAGCGGGTGCCGCGAGGAACCGCAGGGTCGACCGGGGTGCGGTCCCCTCGGCGGTGTAGTCCTGCTGCGCCATGGCGTCCTCGATGTCCTTGCGCAGCGCGATACGCATCACCGCTTCTTCCGACTCGTGTACCTCCAACCGGGAGGCGGGTCGCCAGGACGGCACGGGGGTGGGTCTGCCCTCACGCATGGCGATGAAGACGACGAGACACTCGGCGCAGTGGCGGTACTCGAGCGCGACGGGATCGCAGGCCCGGACATCACACTGGATGTGCATCGAACTCGACCCGGTGTGGATGAGGCGCGCTGACACCTCGACGAGCTGCCCGGCCTCGATCGGCCGCGAGAAGCGGACGTTGCCCACGTAGGCGGTGACGGCATAGCCACCCGACCAGACCGCGGCCTGGGCGTACGCGGCCTTGTCGATCCACTCGAGGATGCGGCCTGTGTGAACCTGGTTCCCGGCGCCCACGTCGGTCGGGGCGGCGAGGAATCGCAGGACGGTCTCTCGGGGAGTCTGCACGCCGGGAAAACTATCGCCGTCGTGTAACGGCGTGGTTGCGGCGGATGTGGATCGCGTGTCGGTGTTCTCACCCCGGACCACCGTCACCGTGAGGGCTGAGCGGGTGGTCCTGGTCGTGCCTGGGCGAGGCTAGTCGACGGTCTCCTTGAGCGGGTCCTCGCGGATGAACAGCAGCAACCCGGTGGCGACCACCAGCAGGGGGACCACGATGAGGAAGATCGGCACCAGGGCGTCGTTGTAGGAACCCACGATCGCGTCGTGGAGCGGCCCGGGCAGTCCGGCGAGGATCTCGGGACTCATCGAGTTGGCCGCTCCGGAGCCGTTCGAGAACGACGTGGCCATCTCGGCCCCTTCCGGTCCCATCGCCGCCGCCGCGGCCGGGATGCGAACTCCCATGAGATCGGAAAGACGACTGACGAAGAGCGACCCCACGATGGCCGATCCCAGGGTTCCGCCGATCTGGCGGAAGAAGTTGTTGGACGCCGTGGCGGTGCCGACCATCGACACGGGGAACGAGTTCTGGACGATCAGCACGAGCAGCTGCATGCACAGGCCGAGACCGAAACCGAAGACGAAGAGCACGACCCCGAGGTGGAGCAGGGTGTCCGTCTCCTCGAGCGAGCTGATGAGAAACAGTCCCACGGCCATGATGATGCTGCCCGCGACGGGATACCACTTGTACCGGCCGGTGCGGCTCACGATGTTGCCCACGATGATGGAGGTGCCCATCATCCCCGCCATCATCGGGGTCATCATGAGGCCGGCGTGGGTGGGTCCGAGTCCGTGGACCATCTGGATGTAGGTGGGAAGGTAGGTGATGGTCCCGAACATGGCGATACCGATGATGAGCCCGGCGGCGGTGGAGAGCGCGAAGTTGCGCTCGGCGAACAGGGTCATGGGGATCAGGGGGTGTGGTGACCGCAGTTCGACCCGGACGAACGCGGCTGCGCAGACCAGGAAGAGGGCGGCGAGGCCGAGGATGACCGGGTCGGTCCAGGAGTAGCGGTTGCCGGCCCACGAGCAGACGAGGATGAGCGCCGTGGTGCCCGTGACCATTAGCACGGTCCCCGGCCAGTCGGTCCTCCGACCGGTGCCGCGAGCGGGCAGTCTCAGGTAGAGAACCGCGACCGCGAGTGTGAGCAGGCAGATCGGCAGGTTGAACCACAGTGCCCAGCGCCAGCCCGGGCCCTCTGTGAAGAACCCGCCCAGGAGCGGACCGAGGATCGACGAGAGCCCGAACACGGCCCCCATCACTCCCATGTACCGGCCTCTCTGACGGGCGGGGACGACGTCGGCGACGATGGCCTGGGACAGCACCATCAGACCTCCGCCCCCCAGGCCCTGGATGGCGCGGGAGACGATGAGGACGTCGATGCTCCACGACAGGGCTCCGAGTACGGACCCGCCGAGGAACAGCAGGATCGCCGCGACGAAGAGCGGTTTGCGTCCGATCTGGTCGCCGAGCTTGCCGTACACGGGCAGGCCGATGGTCATGGTGAGGAGATAGACGGTGATGACCCAGCTCATCTTGTCGACCCCGCCGAGGTCCGCGACGATCGTGGGGAGCGCGGTCGCGAAGATCATCTGCCCCAGGGACACGATGAGCATCCCGAGCAGGAGCGAGGTGAACACCAGCGGCACGTTGTGGGACGGCGCGCGCTCGGCGGTCTCGTGACCGGCCGTCGCGAGGGTGCTGGTATCGCTCATGACGTGGATCCCGTCTTCTCGGAAGAGGTCGTCTGCGCCGACGCCGTGTCGGTGGGGGAACTGACGAGGAGGGCGAGCTGTCGCAGGGCGAGGGCGCACTCGGAGTCGAGATCGTCGAAGGTCGAGGCCCGCCGCGTCAGCCAGCTCGACAGGCCCAGGTTGGCCGAGGCGGCCACGAGGGCGACGCAGGCGCGCGCTTCGGCCTCCGCTGCGACCCCCTCGAGGCGGCGGAGACCCGGCTGACGCTCGAAGTGCTCGGTCACCAGGTCCACCAGGCGGAGTTGGAAGCGTGAGGACGCGGTCACGCGGGCCACGCCGAGGTCCGGTTCCGCCCGGAAGATCGCGCCTCGACGGTGGGCGAGTCTCGCCGTCTGGGCGTCGTCCCCGATTCGCGCGTCGGCGAAAGCCGCGAGGAACAGTCGGAGGAGTGCCCCGGGCACGTCCGGGTCGGCGGCGTCGAGGAACTCTCGGCGCCGTGCCGGGGGGACGTCACGGGGAGGTGAACCGATGACGGCGGCCTCCTTCGACGGGACGTAGTTGAAGAACGTGCGCTTGGAGACGTGGGCCGCGGCGCAGATCTGGTCCACCGTCACGCAGTCGTACCCGCGCTCCAGGACGAGGGAGGTCGCGGCGTCCTCTATGGCCAGCAGCGTGGCGCGACGTTTCCTCTCGCGGAGGGAGTCCTGATCTGGGGGGGAGGTCACCGGAGCAGCCTACACAGAAAATGCACCGAGTGCATATGTGTACTCGGTGCACGCGCGTTGGTGTCGCGATTTTGTGGTCGGCCGCTGGTGTCGCTACAGTTGACGCGTACTCGGCCCCCGTCGTCTAGCGGCCTA
>NZ_JAALDW010000293.1:0-5292 GCF_014145055.1 Dietzia sp. DQ11-38-2 | reverse complement strand
TTCGCCACCGACGTCGGCGTGCGCGACCGCGGCCGGTTCGCGGGCAAGCCCGTCGTCGAGTACGGGGTGAAGAAGGCGATCGACTCCCCCGCGCGGGTGCTCGACGAGGCGCTCGCCGCCGCGGGCGACCCCGACGCCAAGCGCGTCCCGGCCTCGTCCGGATCGGGTGGGGACTCGAGCTCCGGCGGGTCCGGGTCGGACGAACACTGGGCCCGTGGCCTGCAGCGCGCGGTGATGACCGGTGTGTCGTACATGATCCCGTTCGTCGCTGCGGGCGGTCTCCTGCTGGCGCTGGGGTTCCTGTTCGCCGGATACGACGTGGCCTTTGTCTGGCAGGAGGTGGCCACCGGGTTCACGCTGGCCGACCTGCCCGGCCAGGTCTGGTACCTCGACGGTGAGATCGTGTCCGCCGGGACCGCCGGGGCCGAGATGCTCACCCACGCCGGGCTGAGGTTGTACATCGGCGCCGTGCTCTTCGCGATAGGCCAGGCCGCGATGGGCTTCATGATCGCGGTCCTGTCCGGGTACATCGCCTACGGGCTCGCCGACCGCCCGGGCATCGCGCCGGGCTTCGTGGGCGGTGCGCTCTCGGCCACCCTCGGCGCCGGGTTCATCGGTGCGCTCGTCACGGGCATCCTCGCCGGCTACCTGGTGCGGTGGATGACCACGTGGAAGACCCCGCGCTGGCTGTCCGGCCTCATGCCGGTGGTGCTGATCCCGCTGCTCGGATCGCTCGCGATCGGCCTGCTGATGTTCCTGCTGCTCGGCCGTCCGCTGGCCTCGTTGACCTCCGCCATGGAGTCGTGGCTGGGCGGGATGAGCGGGACCTCGGTGATCCTGCTCGGCGTCATCCTGGGCCTCATGATGTGCTTCGACCTCGGCGGACCGGTCAACAAGGCCGCCTACACCTTCGCCACCGCCGGACTGGTCGCCGACAACCCGGCCTCGCTGCGCATCATGGCCGCGGTCATGGCCGCCGGCATGGTGCCGCCGCTGGCCATGGGCCTGGCGACGGTCGTCCGCAAGCGCCTGTTCACCGAGGTCGAGCAGGAGAACGGCCGGGCCGCGTTCCTGCTGGGTGCCAGCTTCATCACCGAGGGTGCCATCCCGTTCGCCGCCGCCGACCCGATCCGCGTGATCCCCTCGATGATGGCCGGCGGTGCCGTCACCGGAGCGCTGATCATGGCATTCTCGGTGGAGTCGTACGCACCGCACGGCGGTCTGTTCGTGGTGTTCGCCATCAACCCGGTCTGGGGTTACCTGGTGGCCATCCTCGCGGGCATGCTGGTCTCGACCACAGCCGTGGTCCTGGCCAAGAGCGCCCGTCGAGATCCCGCTCCTGTCGCGGCACCGGCGCCCGTCGCCGTCGCCGCCTGATCCCCACCCGACCGCTCTCCGGCGGGTCGGTCCGCCGACCCGCCACTCCACCAGTCACGAGGAGACACCATGCCCACCACCACCGTCATCGTGGGATCCGCCGAGGGGCTGCACGCCCGCCCCGCGGGGATCATCGCCGAGGCCGCCGAGAAGTACGACACGGACATCGAGATCGCGTTCGACGGTGAGGAGGCCGACGCCGCCTCGGCGATGCTCATCATGGCGCTCGGAGCCGAGAAGGGGGCCGAGGTCACGGTGAGCGGGGACGACGCCGCCGCGGTGGCCGAGATCGCCGCCCTCATCGAACAGGATCTCGACGCGGGATGACCGTGCTCGTCGTGGGATCGGGTGGGTACCTGGGATCGCGCCTGGTACCCGAACTGCTGGCCCGGGGGCACCACGTCCGGGCCGGTGTCACCGATCCCCGGCGGGCGGGGCCCCACGAGCGGACGTCCCACGACCGGGGCGGCCGCGAGGAGACGGTCCACTGCGACGTCCTCGACCCGGACTGCCTGCCCGCCGCCCTGGACGGCGTGGACTCGGTCGTCTACCTGGTCCACCGTATGGGGCACGGGCCGGGTTTCCGGTCCGAGGACGCGGCGGGCGCCACCGCGATGCGCGAGTCGATGGCCGCGGCCGGCGTCGGTCGCTGCGTCTACGTCTCCGGGCTCGCACCGTCAGCCGGCCCGGGCGACACGCTGTCCCGGCACATGTCCTCCCGGCTCGAGGTCGAACAGCTGCTCTCGGACGGACCCACGCCGGTGTTCACCCTCCGGGCCGGCATCGTCCTCGGTGCCGGCTCGGTGAGCTTCGAAATGCTGCGCACACTGTGCGATCGGTTGCCGGTCCAACCAGTGCCCCGGTGGATGCGCGGCAGCCGGGTCGAGCCGATCGCCGAGCGCGACGTCCTCGAGGCCCTGTGTCACGCGCTGGAGGGGGTTCCGCGTTCCGGCCACGGGGACCTCGGATGCGGCGAGGTCCTCACCTACCCCGCGCTGCTGCGCAGGTTCTCGCGGGTCGCGGGCCTGCCCACCCTCCGCATCCCGGTGTTCGGGGTGCCATGGGATCTGGTCGCCGCGGGGCTGTCCCCCGTCGTCGACTCGGATCCCGCGACCGTCGGCGCGTTGGTCGAGAGCCTCCGCCACGATATGGTGACCGCCGACCAGACCGCGGATCTGTTTCCCGCCGGGTGGGAGCGGACAGGCATCGACGACGCCATCCGCCGGGCGCTCCGCGACTGACATCACGATCCGGTTCCGACCCCACCGGTCACGCCACACCTCCGCGCGAGCGCCGGGTCTGGGGGACAATCGAGCGATGCCCCCGAATCTCCCGTTCACCGCCGCGACCTTCATCCGCGCAGCTCTGGACCGCCACGGGCCGAGCAGCACGACGGACGACATCGGCGAGAAGCTCCTCGACGCAGCCGTCCGACAGTTCGAGACCTTCGGCGTGACCCGGTCCACGATGGGGGACATCACGCAGCGGTCGGGCCTGTCCCGGATGACCCTCTACCGCCGGTTCGCCAACAAGCAGGAACTGATCAACGCCGTCCTGCTGCGCGAGACCGGCCGCATCCTGGCCGGGCTGAAGCAGGAGATCGACCGCTACGACGACGTGGAGTCCAAGCTGACCGAGGGGTTCCTCTACACGGTCGAGACCCTGCGCGCCCACGGCCTGCTCAACCGACTCCTGGAGAGCGAGCCCGAGGTCGCCGTCCCCTACCTGACGGTGCGGGGCGAGCCCCTGGTCAGTAACAGTGCCGAGTTCCTCGCCTCGGAGATGGCCTCCAGTCTCGACGACTCGCGGTCCCACGAGGAACTCCTGGTGGCGGCCGAGGTGGCCGTCCGACTGGTGATCTCGTTCGTCCTCACCCCGTCCACCACGATCGATCTGGACGACCCCGACGTGGCGCGCGACTTCGCCCGCAGGCACCTGGGCCCGCAACTCCGCGGGCGAAGGGGGCCTACCGACGGGTCCTGAGCGAATCAGGGCGCGAGAGGGCCGGGGAGGGCTCTGAGCAGGACGGTGGCGTGCGGGCGTTGACACGAGGGGCACTGCTGCCTAGCCTCAGTTACAAAGAGACCTCAAATGTCACTCTGTACTTCCTCCTCTGTACGCCGAGGCTCTCTCCGGCCCGAGTGGTCGGAAGACGAAAGGGATCGTCATGCCCGCACCCACCCCCACCCCAGCCCCCTCGATCCGGACGCAGCCGTCGGCCCCGACCCCGACCAGTTCGCGCGAGGAGTACGACGCCACTCTGCTCCGCCTGTCCGAGGCGTCGGTGCGACGCCACTTCGACGCGTTCGTCGACGTCCCCTGGGACCATCCCGACTTCCGGGTGGACCGCTCCGACGAGCGCTGGATCCTCCCCGCGGCGGTCGACCCCCTGGGTGCCCACCCCTGGTACCAGTCCCTACCCGTGGAGACGCGGATCGAGATCGGCATGTGGCGCCAGGCCAACATCATGAAGGTCGGCCTGCAGTTCGAGAACCTCCTGATCCGCGGGATCATGCAGTACATCGCCACCCTTGACAACGGATCGGCAGAGTTCCGGTACCTCACCCACGAGGCGACCGAGGAGTGTCACCACACCCAGATGTTCCAGCAGGGCGTGAACATCATCGGCGCCGACGTCCCCGGCCTTCCCCGCTGGCTGCGCAGGGTCTCGCCGGTCATCCCCTGGTTCGCCTCCCTCACCCCCGTGGGCTTCTTCATCGGCGTCCTCGCCGGCGAGGAGCCCATCGACCACACCCAGAAGCAGATCCTGCGTGGCGCGGACGAACTCCCGCCCGTGCTGAGCCGGATCATGGAGATCCACGTGGCGGAGGAGGCCCGGCACATCTCCTTCGCCCACACCTACGTCGCCCGCTACGCGCCCCGGTTGACGCGCGGCCAGGCCTTCGCGATCTCCCTGGCGTTCCCCGTGATCATGCGGGTGCTGTGCGACGCCATCCTCAAGCCGACCAAGGAGTTCCGCGAGGAGTTCGGCGTCCCCCGCGAGGTCATCGACGAGCTCTACTGGAACAGTCCGAAGTCCCGTGAGTTCCTGTCTGACCTCTTCTCCGACGTCCGCATGCTCGCCGAGCAGTCCGGTCTGATGAACCCCCTCGCGCGGCGGGTCTGGCGGGCCCTGAAGATCGACGGCCGCGCCTCCCGCTACCGCAGCGAACCCCCCGTCACGTACGCCACCCACGCCTGATGCCCCACGTCGTCACCCAGGCCTGCTGCGCCGACGCGTCCTGCGTGCACGCCTGCCCGGTCAACTGCATCCACCCGACTCCGGACGAACCGGACTTCGCCACCGCGGAGATGCTGTACATCGACCCGGACGTCTGCGTGGACTGCGGGGCGTGCGTCGGCGCCTGTCCGGTCGGCGCGATCGTCCCCGACGACCGTCTCACGCCGGCTGAGCAGGTCTTCCTCGACCTCAACGCCGTGTTGAGCACACCCTCACGACCGTATCCGCCGCAGGCACCGGTCCCCCCGATCCGCCGTCTGGAGCGCGACCGGGGACGTGCCGGGCACCCGCTCCGGGTGGCGATCGTCGGAGCCGGACCGGCCGCTCTCTACACCGCGGATGAACTACTCAGGCAATCGGGCGTCGAGGTGACCGTGTTCGACCGCCTGCCGGTGCCCCACGGACTGGCCCGCCACGGCGTGGCCCCCGACCACGCCCGGACCCGGTCGGTCACCGATCTTTTCACCCTCATCGAGAACCAGTCCGGGTTCACCTACCGCCTGGGCGTGGAGATCGGCCGGGACCTCGGCGTCGGCGACCTCGCCGCGCACCACGACGCCGTGGTGTACGCGACCGGGGCCAGTACCGACCGCCCCCTCGACATCCCGGGGACCGGACTCCCCGGGAGCATGTCCGCGACGCAGGTGGTGAGCTGGTACAACGGCCACCCCGAC
>NZ_JAALDW010000292.1:0-5642 GCF_014145055.1 Dietzia sp. DQ11-38-2 | reverse complement strand
GGTGGTCGAGGCGGCCGCCCGCAGCGGTGCGCTGAGCACCGCCGCGTGGGCCGCTGCCCTGGACCGACCTGTGGGCGTGGTTCCGGGCCCGGTCACCTCGGTCGCGTCGGTGGGATGCCATCTGCTCGCGCGGGACAGGGGAGCGGTGCTGGTCACCAGGACCGCAGACGTGGTCGAGCTGGCCGGCGACATGGGGGAGACCGCCGAACCGCCCTCCGGGCATGCGAGCACCTGGGACGGGTTGGATGACGTGACCAGGCGGGTCCTGGAGGCGCTGCCGATCACGGGTGGGGCGGCACCGGCCGAGATCGCCGCGTCGGCCGGGACTCCGCTGATCGTCACCAGGACGGTTCTCGGCCGGTTGTTGTCCGCGGGCGCCGTGTCCCGTGGCCCCGAAGGGTGGCGCAGATCCCGGGACGGCGGCGTCCAGCTGACGATCCCGGTGGCGTGACAGCGCCCCGCGTCCGACGGTTACAGGATCGCCTGCAGTGCGAGGTAGAACAGCGACGGCCCCAAGAGGCAGCCGAGTCCGGTGTAGAACGTGGCGGTCATGGCGCCGTAGGGCACCAGCCGCTCGTCGGTGGCCGCGAGACCTCCCGCCACGCCTGAGGTGGTCCCCATCATCCCGCCGTACACCATCGCCGATTTGGCGTTGTTGAGCCGGATCAGCGGCGCGATGAGCGGGGTGGCGACCATCACCAGGACCGCCTTGATGAGTCCTGCGGCGACCGAGAGTGCGATGACCTCGGAGGAGGCACCCACCGCCGTTCCGGTGACCGGCCCCACGATGTACGTCGCGGCGCCGGCTCCGATGGTCGCGAGTGACTCAGGGTCGGTGTAGCCGAAGCCCCAGGCCAGCGCGGCGCCCACGAAGAACGACACCCACACGCCGGCGACGAGCGCGATCACTCCCGCGAGCCCCGCTTTCCGGATCTCCCGCAGGTCCACCCCGAACGCGGTGGAGACGATGGCGAAATCGCGGATCATCGCGCCACCCATGAGTCCGAGCCCGGCGAAGAGGGCGATGTCCGCCACCCCTTTCTCACCACCCGTGTGTTGCCCGGCCCAGTAGGCCAGAGCGAGACCGACGATGATCGCGATCGCCGAACCGTGCAGCATGCCCCGGGTGAGTTTTCTCGAGAGCCAGCCGGATATCAGGATCGTCACACCGACCAGGGTGAACGCGAACAACAAGCCGTTGGACTCCAGAACGTCGATGACGGTGTCCATGTCAGATCTCCTGAGCTGCCGAGTCGGGATCGGCCAGTGGTGGCAGGGGTGCGGAAGGCGGTCCGATTCTGGAGATCACCGGCACGAGGGCCGCGCCGACGAGCATCGCGGCGAGCCCGGCCGCGACCGCCGCGGCGCCTCCGGAGACCGCCGCGGAGACGTTCTGCACCGAGGCCATCGCGACGACCACGGGGATGTACATCGCGCTCCAGAACAGGACGCCCCGTTCGGATGGCTGTGGGAGCCGCCCCTTTCGCCGCATCACGTCGGTGATGACGATGAGCAGCAGCATGCCGAAGCCGACTCCGCCGACGTTCGCGTCCACGCCGAGAAGCTCGCCGAGTAACTGTCCGATCGCGGCGCCCGCGAGGGTGCACCCCGCGAGAATCGCCACTCCGTAGATGACCATGATCTCTCTCCAGGTCCGGCGCTCAGGCGCCGTCGTCGGTGAACAGGCCGGCGTACCGCGTGCGCAGTTCGGCCTTCTGGACCTTGCCCATCACGTTTCGAGGCAATGCCTCGACGACGCGGACGGCCTTGGGCTGCTTGAATCGCGCCAGGCGATCCGCGACGGCCCCGATCAGGGCGGATTCGTCGGGCGTCTGCCCCGGCGCGGCGACCACCACCGCGACGACGGTCTCGCCCAGATCGGGGTGGGGGACCCCGATCACCGCGGACTCTGCGACGGCGGGCTGCGCGTCGAGAAGTTCCTCGATCTCGACCGGGTACACGTTGAACCCGCCCGAGATGACCATGTCCTTGTCGCGGCCGACGATGCTGAGATAGCCGTCGTCGTCGAACCTGCCCACGTCACCGGTACGGAAGAAGCCGTCCTCGCAGAACTCGGCCGCCGTCTTCTCCGGCATGTTCCAGTACCCGGCGAACACGTTGGGCCCACGCACCTCGATCCCACCGATCTCACCTCTGGCGAGCGAGGCCCCGGTCTCCCTGTCGGTGATCCGGACCTCGACCCCGGGCAGGGGCAGGCCCACGGTGCCCGGCCGTCGCTCGCCCTCGTACGGGTTGGAGGTGTTCATGCCCGTCTCGGTCATGCCGTAGCGCTCCAGGATCCGGTGGCCGGAGCGTTCCCCGAACGCCGCGTGGTCAGAGGCGAGGAGGGGAGCGGATCCGGAGACGAAGAGTCGCATCCCCGCGCAGAGCTCGGGGGTGACCCGGGAGTCTGCGGCGAGTCTCGTATAGAACGTGGGCACCCCCATCAGCACCGTCGACCGCGGGATCAGGTCGACGATGGCGTCCGCGTCGAACTTGGGCAGGTAGTGCATGCTCGCGCCGGTGGTGAGGGTCAGATTCGCGGCGACGAAGAGTCCGTGGATGTGGAAGATCGGGAGCGCGTGGATCAACCGGTCCTCGGCCGTGTACCGCCAGTACTCGCGGAGAGCGTCGCAGTTCGACGCCAGGTTGCCGTGGGTGAGCACCGCACCCTTGGACCGGCCGGTGGTACCCGAGGTGTACAGGATCGCGGCCGGGGAGCCGGGGTCCGCCGGATGGACGTCGTGGTGGTTCTCCCGAGACCGGAGAAGGCTGCCGTCGCCCTCGGTGCCGAGCGTCTCGATCATCGTGGAGGCCGGCACCCGGTCGCGGAACTCCGCCTCGCGAGCGGGCGTGCAGACGAGCACGCGCGGCGTCGCGTCACCGAGGAAGTAGTCCACCTCCGGCCCGGTGTACGCGGTGTTGAGGGGCAGGAAGACCCCGCCCACCTGCAGGGTCGCCAGGTACAGCGCGATCGCCTCGGGCGACTTGTCCACCTGCATCGCGACCCGATCGCCGGGCTCGACGCCGTCCGCGCGCAACCGGGCTGCGATGCGGTGCACGATATCCGCGGTGGCGCCGTAGTCGAGCGTGGTACCGCCGGGGAGGTCGAACAGGACGGCGTCGGGCCGCCGCCGGGCATGGCCGAGGAACGAGTCCAGAACCGATTCGAACGTGCTCACTGGTGGGACTTCCTTTCATTGGACGGGGGTGCCGGCCGGCAACTCCCGCTGTGGGTCGTGAGGAGGTCGGTGACCGCGTCACTCGAGGCGACGGTGCCGTGCCGCACGAACCTCTCGTGCCGGGGTTCGAGCTCGGCCGGTTCGTAGCGGTAGTTGACCATCGCTCCGTACGACTGGGTGATCCCGTTCGCGGAGCAGTCCGCCGGCCAGTTGAGCCGCCAGGCCTCGGCACCGTTGCTGAGATGGAACCGGGCCACCCGGTCATGTGGCCGGCCACTGTCGTCTTTGACCAGGCAGATGTACCGCGCCGCGGCGGCCACCACGTGCGGGCGCAGCTCGTCGACCTCCGCCGTGTCATCCCGGTCCGGTTCCTGCGTCAGGTCGAGGGCGGCGAGGCGATGCCGTAGACCGCGGAGGTGGGGATCGTCCTGGGCGTCGAGCCAGCGCCGGAATCCGGGAATCGGCGACAGGGTCACGAAGGTGCTCAGGTGGGGGAGAGCGTCGCCGACCTCATCGATGACGTGTTTGATGAGCAGGCTGCCGAGGGACACGCCGGCCAGCCCGTCGAGGCAGTTGCTGATCGAGTAGAGCACCGCGGTGTCGGCCTCCGTCACGGAGAGGGCGGGTCCGGGGCGGAGGATGGGCGCGATGTCGGCGGGGACGCCCCGGGTGAGGGCGACCTCGACGAAGATCAGCGGCCGAATGCCGGTGGCCGGATGGAAGAACGCGTACATCCGCCGGTCGGCCGGCTGCAAGCGGCGGCGCAGCTCGTCGAGTCCGGCCATCGGGTGCACCTGTTCGTATCGGATCAGATGATCGAGCAACTCGCCCGGGGAGTCCCACGTGACCTCCTCCATGCGGAGGAATCCGCGGTTGAACCACGAACCGAGCAGGTGGTGCAGGTCGTGGTCGAGCGAGCGGAGGTGCGGATGGTCGGCGAGCAGCGCCCGCAGATCCGATCGCAGCTCGGTGAGCGCGTGTGTCGCCCCGGGGGCGTGATTGATCCTGCGGAAGAGCTTCTGCCGACGCGGTTCGACGGCGTCGACGAGCTCGATCTCCGCGGCCGCGGCCCGCGCCGTGTCGCGCCCGGTCGCAGCCCAGGCCGCATACGCCCGCTCGACACGCTGCGGGTCGACGCCGTAGCTCTCGACCAGATGAGTGAAGAACTCGACGCGACGATCCGCCGGGAGCTCTCGGTAGGCCCGCAGCAGGCCGTCCCCGACGTTCCGCATCGACGCCTCTCCGATGTCGCTCATGAGCTCGGTGCAGGCGTCCATGAGTCGCGTCAGTGGGGTCATGGCGTCCTCCTGGAGTGCATACGGGCTGTTCGGGGGCTATATGTGTTTCATATCCGTTGTTATATACATCACAACTACTATCAGACTGTGAGCGCGGTCACAAGGAGGTGCCGGGATATTCTGGCCCTCGAGGAGGTGGGCGATGGTGCGGGTGACCGAGTCCCAGCGGGTACGGGACGCATTGGAGAACGCTGTGATCGACGGCCGATACCGGCCGGGCGACCGCCTCGATCCGGTGCGGTTGGCGGAGGAGTTCGGCTGCTCGCGCACTCCCATCCGAGAGGCGCTGCAGGCGCTCGAGCGGTCGGGTCTGGTGCAGATCAGGCCCAAACAGGGCACGTTCGTCACGCACTTCGGCGTCACCGATCTGGCGGAGCGGTTCGAGGTGATGGCGGAGCTGGAGGGCATGGCGGCCCGCCTCGCGGCCCGGCGGATCCGGCCGGAGTCCGTGCGATCCATGGAGGACGCTCTCGCTGAATGTGAGGAGCGCGCGATCGCGGCGGACGCGGACGGCTACTACTACGCGAACGCGCGTTTTCACGGGGTGATCTACGAATCCTGCGGCAACGAGTACCTCACCCGGCAGTCATTCGATCTGAAGAAGGTGCTGCAGCCCTACAGGCGACTCCAGCTGCGGGTCCCGGACCGGATGCGGCGCTCGCTCGCCGAGCACCGGGCGATCGCCGACGCGATCGTGGGGGGCGAGCAGGACAAGGCGGAGGATGCCGCCCGCGACCACGTCTTGGTCCAGGTCCGGGAGTTCAGCGAGCTCGTGCGCATCTGGCGCACCATCGCCTCGAACTAGACCGTGCGCGGCTCAGGCACGCCTTGCGCGCCGAGGTGACACAAGTGACAATTGTTACTCATGGGGAACAACGCGGGCGCGAAAGACGGTCGCGGCTCTCTTCCGCCCGCCCTCGAGGTCGTCGTCGACGACTACGTCACCGATCTCAGGACCGGACGGTCGCGCTCCGAGGCCACCGCGCGGTCGTACCGCTCCGATGTGCGGGCGTTGCTCGCTCACCTCGGATCGGACGGCGACGGACCGGACACCGCGGCCGACCTCGCCGGATCACTCACCCTGCCCGCGCTCAGGGGGTGGCTGGCCGCTCAGGTCGGCGCCGGTGCCGCCCGGTCGACCATCGCCCGGCGCGTGGCCGCG
>NZ_JAALDW010000291.1:1866-3058 GCF_014145055.1 Dietzia sp. DQ11-38-2 | reverse complement strand
GACGCGGGGCCCGTGGCGGGCGCGGGGTTGGAACCGGTCGTCCGGGAGTCGACCCCGGCTCTCATCGCCCGGACCCTCCGCCGGGCGATCTCCGACGGTACGTTCCCCCCGGGCGCGCAGCTCGGAGAGGCCGCGCTGGCACGGTCGCTCGGGGTGAGCCGAGGGCCCCTGCGGGAGGCCATGCAGCGCCTGACCCAGGAGGGGTTGCTCGTCTCGCACCGCAACCGTGGCCTGTTCGTCGCGGACCTCTCCGCCGAGGCGGTCGAGGACATGTACCTTCTCCGGACCACGGTCGAGACCGCCGCGTTGGACCGGGTTCTCCACTTGGGACTGGGCGCCGACACCGCGGATGCGCTGGACGCGGCCGTGGACGCGATGGCCTCCCTCGCCCACGAACCACGGTCGGGGGCCATGGTCGAGGCGGATCTGGACTTCCACCACGTCCTGGTGGAGGCGGCCCGGAGCCCCCGCCTGTCGCGGGTGCACGAGACCGTGCTGGTCGAGACGAGCATGTGTCTGCACGCGATGGCCGGCACCTATTCGGACGCGGAGTCCAGGCTCGCCGAACACAGGGCGATCGCCGGGGCGATTCGCGCGGGGGACCCTGACCGGGCCAGGGGGTTGTTGGTCGACCACATGAGGGACGGTCTGGCCAGGGTCCGGGAGGGCGGCCCGGCGCGGTGACCCCGCTGCTCAGCGACTGGCCGCGAGTCCGCTGCGCATCGCCCACGCCACCGCCTGCGGCCTGGTCGTCACCCCGATCTTGCGGTAGGCCTCACGGATGTAGGTCTTCACCGTGTTGATCGACAGATAGCAGACCGTCGCGATCTCCTCGTTGGACAGACCCTGGGCGATGAGCGCCAACATCTCCGATTCCCGGGGGGTCAGGCCCATGTCGCCGATCGGCCACATCCCCGCGGGCCCGTGCTCGCCGTCGTGCCCCAGCAGTCGCACCCGCTCGCCCGCGGCCACCCGTTCCACCGACTCGACCAGTTGTTCACCGGACAGCGACTTGGACAGATACCCCGTGGCGCCGGACGCGAAGGCGTCGTCGATCGCGCGCGGGTCCGTGACGGCCGAATAGACGGCGACGGCGCCGATCATGGGGTCGAGCGCCATGGCAGAGCACCGTGCCTGCCAGTCGGCGGGCGAGGCGAAGGTGTCGAACAGCACCACGTCCACCGGCGCGTCC
>NZ_JAALDW010000291.1:0-1840 GCF_014145055.1 Dietzia sp. DQ11-38-2 | reverse complement strand
TCCCGCCACGACCTGTACGCGGTCGCGGAACGGGGAGAGCAGGGCGTGAACGCCCGCGATGACCACTGTGTAGTCGTTCTCCACCGAGACCCTGACGGACATTGCAGAACTTTAACAGTCGCGCCCCATCCCACCCCTGGGGATGTGCCGAACCCACTCGGCGGTAGAAGAAGCTGGGTCGGACGGGGAGGGAGAAGCATGACGATCGCAGCTGCGAGGATCATCGAGCGATGGGCCTGGGCCGAGCACGGGCTGTGCAGAGACGTACCGGACCTCTTCTACAACGCCGACGACGACCCCAAAGGCCTCCGGCGGCGTAAGGAGGCGGCGGCCACGAAGCTGTGTGGGCAGTGCCCTGTCATCCGACAGTGTCGCGCGCACGCCGTGGGCAACCGGGAACTCTACGGGGTCTGGGGCGGCATGACGGAGGCCGAGCGACACCGCCTCGCCGGCCGGGCCCGCACCGGCTGACGGCCCTGAACGAGCCGGCCCCGCGCGATCCGGCCCCGGTGAACCGGTGCGCCGTCAGCGCACCGGGATCGCCACGAGTTTGGTCTCCACGAACTCCTCGATTCCGGTCAGGCCGCCTTCCCGCCCCAGGCCGGACTGCTTGATTCCCCCGAACGGTGCCGCCGGGTTGGAGACGATCCCGGTGTTGACGCCCACCATGCCGGCCTGCAGCCGCTCCGACATGGTCATCGCGCGGTCGAGGTTCTCGGTCATCACGTAGGAGACGAGCCCGAACTCGGTGTCGTTGGCCAGCGCCACCGCCTCGTCGTCGGAGTCGAACGGGATCAGGGCCGCGACGGGGCCGAAGATCTCGGTGAACATCAGGGCGGAGTCCGCCGCCACGCCGGTCAGGACGGTCGGCGGGTAGAAGTAGCCGGGGCCCTCGACCCGCGACCCGCCGCACAGGACCTCGGCACCGCGCCCCACGGCGTCGTCGACCAGCTCGACCACCTTCGTCACGGCCTTCTCCTCGACCAACGGGCCCACGTCGGTGCCCTCGCGCGTGCCGTCGCCGACGGTGAGGGCGGACATCCTCTCGGTGAGGCGCCGGCCGAACTCCTCCAGCACCGAACGGTGGACGAGGATCCGGTTGGCCGACGTACAGGCCTCGCCCATGTTCCGCATCTTGGCGGCCATCGCCGCGTCGACCGCGGTGTCCATGTCCGCGTCCTCACACACCACGAACGGGGCGTTCCCGCCCAGTTCCATCGACGTGCGCAGCACGCCTCGTGCACACTGCTCGAGCAGGGTGCGACCGACCGGGGTGGACCCGGTGAACGACAGCTTCCGGGCGATCCCGGAGTCGATCCACGGTTCCACGACACCGCCGGGGTCGGTGGTGCACACCGTGTTGAGCACCCCGTCGGGCAGTCCCGCCTCGCGCAGGAGGTCCACCACGTACAGGGAGGTCAGCGGGGTGAGGTTGGCCGGCTTGAACACCATGGTGCAGCCGGCGGCGATGGCCGGTCCGATCTTGCGGGTGGCCATGGCCAGGGGGAAGTTCCACGGGGTGATGAGGATGCACGGCCCCACCGGTTCGTGGGTCACCATGAGGCGGGTCCTGCCGTCGGGCGAGCGTCGGGCGTCCCCTCGGACCCGACAGGCCTCCTCGGAGAACCAACGGAAGAACTCCGCGCCGTAGGCGACCTCGCCCTTCGCCTCGGCGAGCGGCTTGCCCATCTCGGTGGTCATGAGCAGGGCCAGTTCGTCGGCGCGGTCGAGGATCAGCTCGTACGCCCTGCGCAGGATCTCGGCGCGGTCGCGCGCGGGCACGGCCGCCCACTCGGGCTGCACCCGCCCGGCGGTCTCGATCGCGGCGGTGGCGTCGGCC
>NZ_JAALDW010000290.1:11808-14501 GCF_014145055.1 Dietzia sp. DQ11-38-2 | reverse complement strand
CATGGCGGCGACCGCCCGGACGCTGGCGCCACCGGCCGGGTGGAACCCGGTGGAGGTCTTGACGAGGTCCGCCCCGGCCCGCGCGACGGCGTGGCACAGCTCCTCGATCCGCCGGTCCCCCGCCTCCTCGCCCAGCGCCCGGTGGATCGCGGCGGTCTCCAGGATCACCTTGATCACGGTGGGCGGGGGGACGGCGTCCCGCATCGTCAGCACGTCGGCCATCACCTCGTCGACCTCCCCGGCGATCGCCGCACCCACGTCGATCACCATGTCCACCTCGACAGCGCCCTGGTCCACCGCCAATCGGCCCTCCATGGCCTTGACCAGGGAGTGGTGCTTGCCGGACGGGAAGCCCGCCACCGTCGCCACCGTCAGGCCCTCCGCCCGCACCGGGAGCATCGCCGGGCTCACGCACACCGCCTTGACCGCCAGGTCACGGGCCTCGTCCACGCAGGCCTGCACGTCCTCGCGGGACGCGTCCGGGGAGAGCAGCGTGTGATCGATCATCGCCGCGACGCGGTCGCGGGTCAGGTGAGTCCGTGGGGTGGCGTCCATACGGTCAGCCTAGCGGGGCTCCCCGGCCCCCCTGCTGGCACAATGACCGTTCATGTCACGCCGTTACGTCCTCTCGCTGGGTTGCCCCGACCGCATCGGCATCGTCGCCCGCATCGCCACGTTCCTCGCCGAGCTCGGCGGCACCATCGTGGAGGCGGCCTACCACGCGGACGAGAACTCCCGCTGGTTCTTCACCCGCCAGGCCGTGGACGCGGAATCGATCGGGATGGACCTCGACGAACTGCGTCGGCGCTTCGCCCGTGTCGCGGCCGAGCTCGGGCCGGAGACGGACTGGAACATCGCCGATTCCGCCGAGCCGAAGGACATCGTCGTCCTCGTGTCCAAGGAGGGGCACTGCCTGCACGACCTCATGGGTCGGGTCGACAGTGGGGACTTCCCCGCTCGCATCCGTGCGGTGATCGGCAATCACGACACCCTCCGTGGGATGACCGAGGCCCACGGCATCCCGTTCCACCACGTGCCCTTCCCGGCGGATCCGGCCGAACGGGCCCCCGCGTTCGCGGAGGTGGCCTCGATCGTCGACGCCGTCGACCCGCACGCGATCGTCCTGGCCCGCTTCATGCAGGTCCTGCCCGATGACCTGTGCACCCATTGGGCCGGTCGAGCGATCAACATCCATCACAGCTTTCTCCCGAGCTTCGTGGGTGCACGCCCGTACCACCAGGCTCACATCCGGGGCGTCAAGCTCATCGGGGCGACCTGCCACTACGTGACCGCCGATCTCGACGAGGGGCCCATCATCGAGCAGGACGTCATCCGCGTGGATCACGCCGCGACCGTGCAGGACATGGTCAGGCAGGGCCGCGACGCGGAGAAGTTGGTGCTGGCCCGCGGCCTGAGGTGGCACCTGGAAGATCGCGTCCTCGTGCACGATGCGCGGACCGTCGTGTTCACCTGACGCGGGCCCCTCCGGGCGGGGGCTTTAGTCGCGGGAGAATCCGTGGCGCTCGGTGAGCAGGGTCTCGGCGGCGGACAGGAAGATCAGCCGCGCGGCCGTGCCCGCCCTGGGGAGCGTCGACCGGACCCGCTTCTCCAGTACAGCCTTGTCGATCCCGGCATCACCAAGGGCCTCCACCAACACGGTGATCGCCTCGACCGCCCTGCCCTGCCCCTCCATGACCAGACGACCGATCTTCTCGATTCCGTCCGCGTCCACGCCGAGCACGATGAGGTCCCGCAGGAGTTCGGCGATATAGGCGTCGGAGAGCAGATGGCCGGCCGCGCCCGGTTCGGTGACCAGGCCGATCGACTCCCCCACCTCCTTCAGCGTCTCGGGGATGTCGAACGACGCGACCGCCTGTGATTCCGATCGGGTGCGCCGCCGGCGGGACCCGGTGGGTCTGCGCTCGCTCCGCACACTCTCGACCTCGAGCAACTCCGCGAGCGTGAACCCGTGCCGCTCGGCGATGAGCAGTTCCTCGATCGTGGCGAACGTGTAGCCCCGGTTGAGCAGCCGCAGGATCATCTCGAGCCGACTGCGGTGATCGGGCCCGTACAGAGCGGTCCGGCCCTTGCGGATGGGCGGCTGGAGCAGTCCGCGCTCCTGGTAGACGCGGATGTTGCGGACGGTCGCGCCGGAGGTCTCCGCCAGCTCGTCGATGCGCTGCAGCGGCGCGGACCTCCTCGAACTCACCTGCGCCTGCCGCCGACGGCCGGTCTGACATCGGCGAAGAAGACGCCGACGGCGACCATACCCACGATCCCGAGGATGCCGAACGGACGGATCGCGAAGAAGAGGGCGGCGGCGGCGCAGATTCCGATCCAGGCGGGTTTAGGCCACTTGCCCTCGATCGAATACGCCGACGCGGGAGGGAGGACGGCCAACACCAGGCCGACCAGGGCCCACGCCACGAGGGCGGCCTGGATCGCCATCTGGATCAGGCCCCAGGTTCCGGGCAATGCTTCAATCACGGCGCCCAGTGTAGTCGCCGCGTCCGCACCGTCCGAAGCGGATGTTCACGGCGTGGATTCGCGGTGACGCGACGACAGGACGACGCCGCCCCCCGGCCCGCTCTGGTCGAGCGGGCCGGGGGGGGCGGCGGACCGCGGCCTCAGCCGCGGTGGCTCAGTTGGAGCCGGAATCAGAGGACGTGCCGGCGGAGGACGACGACGAGCCG
>NZ_JAALDW010000290.1:0-11582 GCF_014145055.1 Dietzia sp. DQ11-38-2 | reverse complement strand
CCTTCTTGGCGGGAGCCTTCTTCGCCGGGGCCTTCTTCGCGGTCGTCTTCTTGGCCTGGGCCGTCCTGGCCTCGACCTTCGCGGCCCCGCTCTGGACCTCGTCCGAAGCGGCGTACGCGGCGTCCTCGACCTTGTCGGCGGCCTTGTCGGCAGCGGTGCCGGTCTCCTCAGCGGCCTGACGGGCGGCCTTGGACACGCGGCCCGCGGCCTTGACCCCGATGGAGCGGGTCTGGCGGGCGACCGTACCGAGCGCGTCCTCGCCCAGCTCGACCTGCTCCTCCACGGCACCGGCGGCGCGGGCGACCTGCTCGTTGACGCGGGCCAGACCGGCCTCGAGCTGCGGGTTCTCCTCGCGCAGGCGAGCCACGACGTCCTCGCCACGGGCCGCGAGCCCGCCGTAGATGCCGGCCGCGACCTCGACGTAGGCGTCGGCGACCTTGCGCAGCTCCTCCGGGCGGAAGCGGTTCACCAGCTCCTCGACCTCGGCCGGCAGCGCCTGCACGCGGTCAGGAACCTCGTTCACGCGGTTCTGCACGTCGGCCACGCGCTCGGTCACCCGGTTCTGCACGCCGGTCACCCGCTCGTTCACCTTGGTCTGAGCCTCGGTGACGGCGTCCTCGGCGCGACGACGCAGGTCGGAGACCAGGCCGGACACGGCCTGGACCGCGAGGTCGTTGACGCCGACGTAGGCGTAGACCGGAGTGCGCACCGCGGACAGCGCCTGCCCCAGCGGTCCGCTGGGTGCACCGCCCTTGGGGTTGGACTGCGACTCCGCCTGGGCGGCGGCGGCCTGGGCGGGGGTCTTCTTGGAAACGGGCTTCTTCTGGCTCATGTCGGCTCCTTGATCGTTGTCTGCAGGTCTTGCGGGTTCGGATGTCACGTGGCCCTGCCGGGCCGCCGTCGGACGGGCTCAGTGCACGTCGACGACCTGGTCGGCGGCGATCGCGTTGTTCGACAGAAACGACTCGTAGATCTCCACGAGCACCTCCCTCTGACGCTCGGTGAGGTCGGGCGCGGTGAGGATGGCGTCCCTCACCGGGCTCCCCTCCTTCAGTTCGAGGATTCCGGCGCGCGCGTAGAGCACCTCGGCGGACAACCTCAGACCTCGTGCGATCTGACCCAGCACCTCGGCGGACGGCTTGCGCAGGCCCCGCTCGATCTGACTCAGATACGGATTGGAGACGCCGGCCCGCTCCGCGAGCTGCCGGATGGACACCTCGGCGGCTTCCCGCTGTGCGCGGATGAACGACCCGATGTCCTGTGACTCGGACGCACGCCTGTCGTGGTCACCCTGTGGGGCGACACCGTCGTGACGGGGGACCTCGCCTGTCGGTTTGGTCCTCCGCGCGAGAGTCGCTGCGGTCGGTTCGGCCGCCTGCGCGGAGGCGGACTCAGGCTGTCGACCGCTCTCCCGGCCTCGCTTCTCGGCCATGGAGTCCACCTCCTCTCGCCGTGCATCTCACGTTGTCTGCACACAACGCTAGCAACGAGTGCTAGCAGCAGCAAGCGGGGTGGGGCGTGTAATGGATCACACCCCGGAGGAGCACAGCGGTCGGGGAACGAGCAGGCAGGGGACGCGCAGATCAGAAGAGCAGCTCAGAAGATGAGGAGGGTGAACTGGTGGATGACCAGACCCACCAGCGCACCCACGAGCGTGCCGTTGATCCGGATGAACTGCAGGTCCTTGCCCGCGAGAAGTTCGATCTTCTCGGACGCCTCGTCCGCGTCCCAGCGCTCCACCGTCTCGGAGATGATCGACGTCACCTCACCGGAGTAGTTCACGGCCACGTACGCGGCGGTCCGGGTCATGTAGTCGTCGAGGCGGGCGCGGACCTTCTCGTCGTCGACCAGCATGTCCGCCAGTCGGCGCAGGAGGTCGTCGATCTTCACCCGGAGGGTCGACGAGGAGTCCTCGGTGGCCTCGACGATCATGCGCTTGGCGGCCGTCCAGGCGGACGCCGCCGCACGACGGACCTCCTCGCGGTTCATCACCTCCGCCTTGAAGGTCTCGAGCTTGGCCATGGTGGCCGGATCCTGCTGGAGGTCGCGGGCGAAATCCTCGACGAACCCGATCAGGGCGAGGCGGACGGCGTGCTGCTTGTCCACCTTGATCTGCCAGGTCCACTCGCGCAGTTCGCGGTAGGCGCGATCGGAGAGGAGCTCGTTGACGAACTGTGGCGCCCAGGTGGGCGCCTTCTCGCGGACCCAGCGGTCGATGGTCTCCGGGTGCGCCTCGACCCACTCGTGGGCCCGGTCGGCCATGAGATCGAGCAGCGGCAGGTGCCGGCCCTCGGCGAGGAGCTCGCCGAGGATCCGTCCCGCCGGCGGGCCCCACTGCGGTTCGGCGATACGCGCGACGATGGTCCGCTCGATGATCGCCGTGGCGTCCTCGTCACGGAGGACCGCCAGGACGGACCGGATCGCCTTGGCCGACTGGTCGGAGGCGATCGCACGATGGTCCTCGTCCTGGAGCCACTCGCCCGCCCGTGCGGGGATCCTCGCACTGCGTACCTTCTCGCTCACCATCTCGGGATCGAGGAAGTTCTCGCCCACGAAGGTCCCCAGGGAGGCCCCCAGCTGGTCCTTCTTCCTGGGAATGAGAGCCGTGTGGGGGATCGGGATCCGGAGCGGGTGCCGGAACAGCGCGGTCACGGCGAACCAGTCCGCGAGCCCGCCGATCATCCCCGCCTCGGACGCCGCACGCACGTACCCGGCCCATGCCCCGGCCCCGTTGGACAGCGAGTACTCGGCGAACAGGAAGATGATCCCGGCCAGGACCAGAAACCCCGTCGCGACCAGCTTCATGCGGCGGAGAGCAGACCTGCGCTCCGCATCAGTGGCCGGGTCCCCCGCCACCAGGGCGGGCCCACCCGCCGCGGTGACCGGGTCGAGCGTCAGTGCGCGTCCTTGCGTCCGTACTTACGGAAACCGACCATGCACACCGCGAGGCCGACGACGAAGACGACGACCGTGGCCACGACCGCCGCCACGACCAGGCCGAGGGACACGTCCATGTCGTCGACGTAGAAGGCGAGCGCGGTGATGGGCAGCCCCAGCATGCTCATCGCCAGCAGCATGATGGCCGACCCGGCGTAGATCTCGGTGGAGTACAGCGGGTAGGTCGGCGCCACCTCGGTGGCGTACGTCGGGTAGTACTCCTCGACGATGGCAGCACCAGTGTGCTCGAGGGTCTGACCGGCCATGATGTCGTCCTCTTTCGTCTACTACCGATCCCGGGCGCCGCGGCACGGGAGTTGCTTGTCCCGATTCTATTGGAACCTCAGGTCCCGGGGGCAACCGCCCGGCGGATTCGTCGCGCGGCGGTAACGAGGTTGCGCAGACTCGGTTCCAGCTGCCAGGTGTAGCGGGTCTTGAGGCCGCCGTCCGGGACCGCCCACAGTCGGTCCACCCCCACCGCCGCGACCGCCTCGAGCAACCTCTCGTGGAGCAGGTCGATGTCGGGGACGAACCCCGATCTCGACTCGTAGACGCCCGGGGCGACCTGCCGCGTGAGGGTGTGGTCCGTGAGGGCGTCCAGGACCCAGTCGATCGACCGGGTCGCGACGATCGCCGTCACATCCGCGTCGAGCCCCTCGATCGCCTCCTTCATCACCTGCAGGGACGAGTAGCTCAGGTGGGTGTGGATCTGGGTGTCCGGACCGGCGCCTGCGGAGGCAAGGCGGAACGTGGCCACCGCCCACTCGAGATAGGCACGCCTGTCCGCCCCGCGCCGCGGCAGCAGCTCGCGGATCGCCGGCTCGTCGATCTGCACGATCGCCAACCCCGCGTCCTCCAGGTCCGCCACCTCGTCCCGGACCACCAGGGCCAACTGGGTGGCCACCTCGGACAGCGCGAGATCGGTCCGGCAGAAGGATCGGGCGAGCATCGTCACCGGTCCCGTCACCATCCCCTTGACCGGTCGGTCGGTGAGGGTCTGCGCGTACCCGGTCCACTCGACCGTCATCGGCGCGGGACGCGCCACGTCCCCGTACAGGATCGGTGGGCGCACGCAGCGGGACCCGTAGGACTGCACCCATCCGTGCCGGGTCGCCGCGAACCCGTCGAGCAGTTCCGCGAAGTACTGCACCATGTCGTTGCGCTCGACCTCACCGTGCACCAGGACGTCGAGACCGATGTCCTCCTGCAGGCGGATCACCGAGGCGATCTCGTCGCGCAGGTAGCCGCGATAACGCTCGTAGTCGATGCGGCCGTCGGCCAGGTCCCGGCGGGCCCTGCGGATCTGCACGGTCTGCGGGAACGACCCGAGGGTCGCGGTGGGCAGGATGGGGAGCCCCAGACGCGCCGCCTGCAGCGGAGCCCGCTCCGGGTAGGGCATGCGGAGCTTGTCGTCGTCGTCGACCGCCGCCGTCCTGGCCCGCACGTCCGGCCTGCGCGCACTGGGCCGCTCCGGCAGCGGACGCCACCGCGGCGTCGGGCCGTCGACCACCGCGTCGGCCAGCGACACCACCTCCGCGACCTTCTGGCGCGCGAAGGCCAGGCAGTCCCCCAGTTCCGCGGGCAGGTCCTCCTCGGCCCCGACGTCGTAGGGCACGTGGAGCAACGTGCAGGAGGTCGACACCACCAGGTCGGCGAAGGTGTCCTTGAGCCGCCTCAGATACTCGAGCACCTCGAACTTGTCCGTGCGCCAGACGTTCTGGCCGTCGACCACACCGGCGTAGAGCCGCTTGTCCGCGAGCCCCGGGACCGCCGCGAGGTCGTCGGGGGTCCGGTACCCGTGGACCAGGTCGAGACCGATCGCCTCGACCCCGGTCGACGCGAGCGCGGGCAAGGCCTCGGCCAGGTCCCCGTACTGGCCCGTGACCAGGATCCGCGGACGCGTGGGGGACGCGGACAACCGGTCATAGGCGTGACGCAGCCGCTCGACCTCGCCGGGAGTGCGTTCCATGGTCATACAGGGTTCGTCGAACTGGACGCAGGTCACGCCCGCCTCCGCCAGGACCTCCAGCAGCCTCTCGTACTGTCCGAGCACCCGGTCGAGCAGCTCGATCGGGTGGAACCCGCGTGTTGCGGTGGGGGAGGCCTTGCTCAACAGCAGCAGCGACACCGGCCCGGTGACCACCGGCCGGATGTCGATCCCCAGTTCGTGCGCGCGGGCGACCTCGGCCAGCAGCGCCCCCGGCGCCAGGCCGAGCACGGAGGAATCCTCGAACTCGGGCTGACGGTAGTGGTACGGGGTGCCCTGGAGCGCCACCAGTTCCAGTGGAGCCACGTCCGCGCGGCCGCGCGCGAGCGCGAACTGGGTGTCCACCGGCGACAGGCCACGCACCAGGTCCGTGAAACGGTGCGGGACGGCGCCGATGAGCAGGGCGTCGTCCAGGATGTGGTCGTAGAAGGAGAAGGTGTTGCCGGGGATCTGCGTCAGCCCCGTGTCCCGGAGCTCCCGCCAGGTCGACTCCTGGATCCGGCGGCCCACGGACAGGAGTTCGGACCGTGTGCCGTCCCCGTGCCAGTATCGCTCGAGCGCCCGCTTGAGCTCCCGCCGTGGGCCGATGCGCGGGTACCCCAGCACGCTGGACGCGCGGGTGAGCGCGAGGTGTGAGCGTTCGAGCTCCCGTCTCACGGCCGTCAGCGGGTGGCCCGGGCAGCTGCTCGGGGGACGTCGTAACGGTAGAAGCCGTGGCCGCTCTTCTCGCCCAGCCGTCCCGCCTCCACCATCCGCAGCAGCAGGGGCGGCGGTGCGTACAGCGGTTCACGGAACTCGGCGTACATCGACTCGGCGATCGCCTTGACCGTGTCCAGGCCCACGAGGTCGGCCAGGGAGAGCGGCCCCATCGGGTGGGCGCACCCCAGCACCATCGCCTTGTCGATGTCCTCCGGGGTGGCGAACCCGGACTCCGCCATCCTGATGGCCGAGAGCAGGTAGGGCACGAGCAGAGCGTTGACCACGGCGCCCGACCGGTCAGCGGAGTGCACCACCTGCTTGCCCAGGACCTGCTCGGCGAACGCCTCGGCGCGCTCGCGCACGGACCTGCCCGTCTCCAGCGTGCTCACCAGCTCGACCAGGGGCAGCACGGGGACGGGGTTGAAGAAGTGCATGCCGATCACGCGCCGCGGAGTGGCGGTGCAGGAGGCGAGTTTCATGATCGGGATGGACGAGGTGTTGGAGGCCAGGACCGCTTCCGGGTCGGTGACCACCTGATCGAGCTCACGGAACACCGCCGCCTTGGCCGCCTCGTCCTCGACGATCGCCTCGATCACCAGCTGACGGTCGACGAAGTCCCCGAGGTCGGTGGTGAACCGCAGCCGCAGTGCGGCCTGGTCGCGCTCGCGCCGGGTGATCTTCCCGGAGGAGACCCCCCGGTCGAGGGAGGCGAGGATGCGGGACCGGCCCGCCTCGGCGAGGTCCCGGGTGGAGTCCCACACCAGCACGTCGACGTGGGCGCGCGCGCAGACCTCGGCGATCCCCGCCCCCATCCGGCCGGAGCCGACCACTCCCACGCGGGTGATCGACCCCGGCTCCGGGGCTACCTCGCGGGTGGTGGGCATCTACGACACGTCCTTCTCGAACCGGGTGGTCGGTCCGGGCACGGGCCCGGAGTGCACGGACACGACCGGGGGCCGGGGCCGCCTCGTGGAGACGATCCCGGCCCCCGGTGTGGTGGTGCCATGGTGCTGGTCGCCCTACCGGAGGGCGATCCTGGGGGTCAGTGGAACTGACCCTCCTCGGTGGAGCCCTTCAGCGCCGCGGTGGACGTGTTGGGGTCGACCGTGGTGGCGATGCGGTCGAAGTAGCCGGCGCCGACCTCGCGCTGGTGCTTGACGGCGGTGAAGCCACGCTCCTCGGCGGCCTTGAACTCGCGCTGCTGCAGGTCGACGAACGCGGTCATCTGGTTACGGGCGTAGCCGTAGGCCAGGTCGAACATGCCGTAGTTGAGCGAGTGGAAGCCGGCCAGCGTGATGAACTGGAACTTGAAGCCCATCGCGCCGAGCTCCTTCTGGAACTTGGCGATCGTGTCGTCGTCCAGGTTCGCCTTCCAGTTGAAGGAGGGCGAGCAGTTGTAGGCCAGGAGCTGGTCCGGGAACTCCGCCTTGACGGCCTCGGCGAACTGCTTGGCGTACTCGAGGTCCGGGGTGCCGGTCTCCATCCAGATGAGGTCGGAGAACGGGGCGTAGGCCTTGGCGCGCTCGATGCAGGGCTCGATGCCGTTCTTGACGTTGTAGAAGCCCTCGGCGGTGCGCTCGCCGGTGATGAACGGGCGGTCACGCTCGTCGACATCGGAGGTGATGAGCGTGGCGGCCTCGGCGTCGGTGCGCGCGATGATGACCGACGGGACGTTCGCGACGTCGGCCGCCAGACGGGCCGAGGTCAGCGTACGGATGTGCTGGTTGGTCGGGATGAGCACCTTGCCACCGAGGTGGCCGCACTTCTTCTCCGAGGCGAGCTGGTCCTCCCAGTGCACGCCCGCGGCGCCGGCCGCGATCATGGCCTTCTGCAGCTCGTAGGCGTTCAGGGCGCCACCGAAGCCGGCCTCGGCGTCGGCGACGATCGGGGCGAGCCAGTTCTCCACCGAGGTGTCACCCTCGATGCGGGCGATCTCGTCGGCGCGGAGCAGCGCGTTGTTGATCCGACGCACGACGGTCGGGACCGAGTTGGCCGGGTACAGCGACTGGTCCGGGTAGGTGTGGCCCGAGAGGTTGGCGTCGCCGGCGACCTGCCAGCCGGAGAGGTACACGGCCTCGAGGCCCGCACGGATCTGCTGCACGGCCTGGTTGCCGGTCAGCGCGCCGAGGGAGTTGACGAAGTCCTTGTTGTTGACCTTGTCCCAGAGGATCTCCGCGCCACGGCGGGCGAGGGTGTGCTCCTCGACGACGGTGCCCTGCAGCTCCGCCACCTGCTCGGCGGTGTAGTTGCGGGTGATGCCCTTCCAGCGGGGATTGGTGTCCCAGTCCTGCTGGATCTCTGCAGCGGTACGTGCCTTGCCAACGTTCGACATCGCGACTCTTTCCTGTCTCGGGGGCGGAGCCGGCTTCGCACGATTGCGAGCGCGGCGTCCTGTACTTCGAAAGGATGCCACACTCATCGCAGCCCGTCTACCTGCGAGTTATGCGAATCTGGCGAGTTTCCTTGCGTCGATTGCAAACTTTGCGAAGAATGTGGGGCACACCACCGACCGCGGGAGCCGACGATGACCACCACTCACATGGGCGCACGCCTGCGACGCCTGCGGGAGGAGCAGGGGCTTACCCAGGCGGCGTTCGCCGAGACGCTGGGGCTGTCCGCCAGCTATCTCAACCAGCTCGAGAAGGACGCGCGCCCGGTCACCTCCCGGGTCCTGGCCCGGCTGTCCGAGGAGTACGGGGTCGACTCGACCTTCTTCGCCTCGGACGCCGACACCCGGCTGATCGCGGAACTGACCGAGGCCCTGTCCGACCCCCAGGTGTCCGCCGGCGTCCCCGCGGGTGAGGTGGTCGACCTGGTCCGTGCCCACCCGTCGCTGGCGCGCGCCTTCGCCGTGCTGAACCAGAGGTATCGGAACTCGGCCGACCTCCTCGCCGCCCTCACCGAGAGTCGCAACGCCCTGTCCGACGACACGGACACCTTCGCGTTGGCCATGCCCCACGAGGAGGTGCGCGACTACTTCTACCAGCGCCAGAACTACATCGATTCCCTGGACACCGCGGCCGAGGAGCTCACCACCCGGATCCGGATGAACCGCGGCGACGTCCGCGCCGAGCTCGAGAACCGGCTCGCCGAGACCCACGGGGTCCGGGTCGCACGCCGCGTGGACCTGCCCGACGGCCTGTGGCACCGCTTCTCCGACCGCGACCGTCGGCTCGACCTGTCCGCGCACCTGACCGGGGGGCAACAGGCCTTCCGCGTGGCATCGGAGCTCGCGTTCCTCGAGCACCACGAACTGCTCGACCAGCTGGTGGCCGACGGCGCCTTCAGCTCCCCCGCCGCCGCCTCCCTGGCCCAGCGCGGGCTGGCCAACTACTTCGCCGCCGCCGTACTGATGCCCTACCAGCGCTTCCTCGACACCGCCGAGGACTTCCGCTACGACGTCGAACGCCTGATGACCTTCTATGCGACGGGCTACGAGACCGTGTGCCACCGCCTGTCGACGCTCCAGCGCCCGGGCGCCGCCGGGGTGCCCTTCAGCTTCGTGCGGGTGGACCGCGCGGGGAACATGTCCAAGCGGCAGTCGGCCTCCGGCGTCCACTTCACCACCTCGGGCGGCACGTGCCCGTTGTGGAACGTCTACGAGACCTTCTCGTTCCCCGGCAAGATCATGCGGCAGGTCGCGGAGTTGCCCGACGGCCGCCTGCACCTGTGGGTCTCGCGGACCGTGACCACCCGGCCCATGCGGTTCGGCCAACCCCGCAAGACCTTCGCGATCGGTCTGGGCTGCGAGGCCCGGCACGCCCACCGCACCGTCTACGCGCAGGGTCTGGACCTCGCCGACGCCGACGCCGCCACCAAGATCGGGTCCGGGTGCCGCATGTGCGAGAGACCCGCCTGCCCCCAGCGGGCCTTCCCGCCGCTCAACCGCACACTCAGGGTCGATGCGCATCGATCGTCGCTCTCGCCGTATCTGCTCGACGATCCCCACTCCCGGGCGACCTCCCCTGCCCTACCCTGACGGCCATGAGCCAGGCACACCACACCGACAGTGACCCCGGGGACCCGGGCCGGCCCCGAATCCGCCCCGGCGGGTTCCGCGAACTCGGTCCGGTGGGCTGGGCCGTCAACCGCGTGGGAGCCCGCGTCACCGGCAGCCGCGACGTCCATCTGTTCGCCACACTCGGCCGCGCCCGCCGACTGTTCCCCGCGTGGTTGGCCTACTCCGGGATGATGATGCCCTTCGGGGTCCTCGACCGCCGGACCACAGAGCTGGTCATCCTGCGCGTCGCCCACCTCCGGGACAGCGCCTACGAACGGGCCCACCACGAGCGGATCGGCGCGCGGGTGGGGCTCGACGACGACGAGATCGCCCGCACCCTGCACGATCCCCGGTCCGCCGGGTGGCCGAATCGACTGCGGGCGGTGTTGACCGCGGTGGACGAGCTCGTGCGGACCAAGGACATCGCCGACGACACGTGGGCGGAGGTGGCCACGCACCTGACCGAGGCGGAGCTCGTGGGCCTGGTGCAGCTGGTGGCCCAGTATGACGGCTTGGCCACGACCCTCCACGCCCTGCGGATCCAGCCCGACCGCCCCCGCTGAGCCCGCCCTGGGTTGCGCGTCCCCTTTGCACGCCCACCCCTGGGTTGCGCGCCCCCTTCGCCCTGCGCGTCCTCTCTGCACGCCCACCCCCTTGGCTTGCGCGCCCCCTTTGCCCTGCGCGTCCTTTCTGCACGCCCACCCCTGGGTTACGTGCCCCCTCTGGTCCATTCGCGCAGCACACGTGGGCTCCCGCTGAACCGGCGAGTTCCCTCTGGGTCGTGATCGGCCGGCCCCCGCGGCCGAGGCTCGTGTGTCCACAAGCGGTGTCGGCTCCCCACAGACGAACGGGGATCGTCGAATCCACGACGGATCCGCTCGTTCGCGGCGTGCATGATCACCGGCATGACACGCCATCGCCCGGGACCGCAACATCCCGTCCTCTCCTCTGCCCGACTCAGCCGCGAGCTGACCGCCCTTCCCCGTCGCCGACGAGAGCGCGAGTACCTCAAGATCGCGGACGAGCTATGGCTGCCGGTAGCTCTTCCGCTCACCTTCGAGACCAAGTCGGTGGCGTACTCGCGCTTGTACCCGGACGGCGTCCTCACCGGCTGGTCGGCAGCGGCACTCCACGGGATCGACGCCCCGGACGACGCGGTTCCGGAGTTGTGCGTCGGCCCCAGCGGCAGAACGCGCTCGGGTCTGCGCCTTCGTCGGTACCGGGTGCCGCCATCGGCCGTGGAGCAGAAGCGGGGCGTCGCCGTCACCAGCCGTCGGTGGACCGCCTTCGACCTGGCCCGCTTCACCGACCACCTGGCCGGGGTCCTCGCGGTGGAGCACTTCTACCGACACGGATTCTCGGACCGTGAGCTACGCGACGTTGTCGACGAACACGTCGGCACCTGGGGGGTCGCACGAGCACGACGGGTACTCGCAGATGCCGACCGTCGCAGTGAGTCACCCATGGAGACCGAGGCGAGGTTGTTCCTCAGGGACGCGGGGTTCACGAGGTTCATACCGCAGGTCGAGGTGGGGGACGACTACCGCCTCGATCTCGCTGACCCCGTTCACAAGATCGCGGTCGAGTACGACGGCTCGCACCACGAACACCCGGCGCAGCAGTCGAAGGACCGGTTCCGTCGGAACCGCCTCCTCGCGGCCGGCTGGATCGTCATCGGCGTCGACCACAGGATTCTCCGTACCCGGCGAGACGACCTGCTCCGGCAGGTTGAGGCGGCGTACGCGCAGCGTTCCTCGCGCTTCGTCGACTGACCCCTCCGCGTCGCGCGCCCGCGCCGGAGCTTCCCGCCTCACCTGGCCCGATTCCCCGGCGGCGAGCCCAGGTGCGCGGCCTCTTTGGTCCGTTTCGCCAGCGCACCCATCCCTCTCGCGGACATTCCGAGCGCGTAGGACGAAGACGGCGCACAAGTCGGCCGGGCGGGCGCGGGCGCGGGCGCCG
>NZ_JAALDW010000002.1:0-16207 GCF_014145055.1 Dietzia sp. DQ11-38-2 | reverse complement strand
GGCGGGCCTGGTCGGCCAGGACGACTCCCGCGAACTCCCGGGCGGCCGACGGGCCGATGTGGCTCCAGTCGCAACACCCTGCACCGGCCGCCGCCGCCGGACAGACGGGGTCGATCCGGTCGGGTGACGGTTCGAGCACGCGGGTCACGGTTCCGCGGCAGAATGCCCGCCCGGGGTCGTCGTCGATCACCACCTCGGCCAGTTCCCCCGTGATCCCGCCGCGGCAGAACACCACTCGTCCGGAGTGCCGGGCCACGAACTCACCACCCTGCGCCGGACCCTCGATGCGCAGTCGCAGCACACGCCCCGTCCAGTCGGTCCCGGTCACCGGCGTCATCGGTCCTCCGGCGCGCCCCAGCGCCCGATGATCGGTTCGTCACGCGCCTGCTCCGCGCGGCCGTCCGACGACGACAGCTGCCACGGAACGCTGGTCACCATGACGCCCCGCTCGTATAGCAGACGGGTCTTCAGGCGCAGCGCGCTCTGGTTGTGCAGCAGCTGTTCCCACCAATGCCCCACCACGTACTCCGGGATGTACACGATCACCACGTCCCTGGGCGACTGGTCCCGCAGCCGCTTGACGTAGTCGACCACCGGTCGGTTGATCTCCCGGTACGGGGACTCCACAACCTTGAGCGGTACGGAGATGCGCCTGCGCTCCCACTCCCGCACCAGCACCCGGGTCTCCGTGGTCTCGATGTTCACCGTCAGTGCCTCGATGGTGTCCGGTCTGGTCGCCCGGGCGTAGGCCAGCGCGCGGAGGGTGGGCAGGTGGAGCTTGGACACCAGCACGACGCAATGGGTGCGGCTCGGGAGCACGACCTCCCAGGAGGAGTCCTCGAGCTCACGCGCGACCGACTCGTAGTGCCGCTTGATGAGCTTCATGACCCCGAACACGGCAAGCATCGCCAGCACCGCGATGTAGGCGCCCGCGAAGAACTTGGTGCCCATGACGATTACCAGGACACCCGAGGTGAGCACGAAGCCGACCCCGTTGACCGCGCGGGCGCGCTGCACCCGACGTCGGACCGCCGGGACCTCTTCGCTCTCCAGTCGCCGTGTCCAGTGACGGACCATCCCGAGCTGGCTCAGGGTGAACGCCACGAAGACGCCCACGATGTAGAGCTGGATGAGCACGGTGACCTGGGCGTCGAAGGCCACCACGAGGACGATCGCCGCGATGGCGAGCAGGACGATCCCGTTGGAGAAGGCGAGGCGGTCGCCGCGCGTGGCGAGCTGCCTCGGGAGGTACTTGTCCCGCGCGAGGACCGAGGCGAGCACGGGGAATCCGTTGAACGCGGTATTAGCCGCGAGCACCAGGATGAGCGTGGTGATGGTCATGATCACGTAGAAGGCGACCGGGAGTCCGGCGAAGACGGGGTCGGCCAGCTGCGCGATCATCGTCTTCTGGTGATAGTCCTCCGGGGCGCCGATCAGTTGGGCGGCCGGGTCCTCCGCGATCTGGACCCCGAGTTTGTTCGCCAACACGATCAGACCGAGCAGGAACGAGATCGACACCACCCCGAGCATGACCAGGGTCGTGGCGGCGTTCCGGGCCCGGGGACTGCGGAACGCGGGTACGCCGTTGTGGATGGCTTCCACTCCGGTCAACGCGGCACACCCCGAGGCGAAGGACTTGGCCACCACGAACGCGAGGGCGAGCCCGGCGACGGCCACCCCGTCGGGCGTGACGAGTTCGAAGTCCGCGGACTCCGCCCTCAGGTCACGATCCAGAACGTCCACCTGGAACAAGCCCCACACCACCAGTGTGGTCATGGCCGCCATGAACGCGTAGACCGGGATCGCGAACATCGCTCGTGACTCCCGGATGCCCCGGAGGTTGATCGCGGTGAGCAGGACGATCGCGACGACGGCGAAGACGACCTCGTTCGAGTAGACGAACGGGATGGCGGAGCCGATGTTGGCGGCCGCCGCCGAGATCGACACCGCCACGGTGAGGACGTAGTCGATGAGCAGGGCCGCGCCGACGCCCAGTCCGGCGTTGGGCCCGAGGTTCACGGTGGCGACCTCGTAGTCACCGTCGCCGGACGGATAGGCGCGGACGTTCTGTCGATAACAGGCGATCACGACCACCATGACGACCGCCACCGCGAGGCCGACCCACGGGGTGAAGACGAGGGCCGACATCCCGGCCAACGACAGGATGAGGAAGATCTCCTCGGGGGCGTAGGCGACGGAGGACAACGCATCCGAGGCGAAGACCGGCAGTGCGATCCGCTTGCGCAACGGCGAGTCCCCTGAGGTGTCGCTGCGGAAAGGACGCCCCAGCAACAGGCGCTTGGTTCCGACGGACACCCGGGAGATCCTGGACACCGACACATCGTAGGGCTCCGCGTGCCGCAGGGACAGTTCTGCCGACGGGAGTAGCGTGATCCCACGGGTCCGCGCGTCGCGGACCGTGAGGAGCGGTACTCACCATGAGGGTCATCATCATGGGCTGTGGGCGGGTCGGGGCGGAGCTGGCGACCGAACTCGACGAGGACGGTCACGAGGTGGTCGTGATCGACCGGGACCCCGCGGCGTTCGCAAGGTTGCCCGAGCGGTTCGGCGGCCGCACCGTCACCGGACTCGGCTTCGACCGCGAGGTCCTCGTGGACGCCGGGCTCCACGGCGCCGACGCGTTCGCGGCGGTCTCCTCCGGGGACAACTCGAACATCATCGCCGCGAGGGTGGCCCGCGAAACCTACGGCGTCGAGCGGGTGATCGCCAGGATCTACGACGCCGGACGCGCCGAGGTCTACGAGAGGTTGGGCATCCCCACCGTCGCGACGGTCCCCTGGGCGACCGGCCGCCTCATCAGATACATCACGTCCGGTTCGAGCCCGGTGGTCTGGCGCGATCAGACCGGTGAGGTCTCGCTTGTCGCGGTGGTCCCTCCCCCGGTGTGGGTCGGGGCCACCCTCGCCTCCCTGGCCGGGACCGTCGGTGGCACCGCGGTCGCCCTCACCCGTTTCGGCGAATGCCGGGTCCCCGATGGCGGCACTCTCGCGCAGGCGGAGGACCTGATCCACCTGGCCGTGCCCTCCGCCGTGGTGGACGATCTCGACGACATCGTGAAGCGAGGACCAACTGATGACTGACCGGCCCGTCGGCGGAGACCCGGTCCCCGACTACGCGGACGGCGCGGGCCTGTTGGACCGCGCCTCCACCCGCACGTTCCATGCCTCCACCATGCGGGTGCTGGTGGCCGGCGCAGGCGTGGTGGGGCGATCCATCGCCCGCGAGCTCCTGGCCAATGACCACCACGTGACGCTCGTCGACCGACGCCCGGCCGTGTTCGACCGCGACTCGGTCACCGGTGCCCGGCAACTCGTGGGGGACGCGTGCGAGCTCAGCTTCCTCGAACGGCTCCGGGCCGAGGAGTCCGACGTGGTGGTCGCTGCCACCGGCGACGACAAGGTGAACCTGGTCGTGAGCCTGCTGGCCAAGACGGAGTTCGCCGTGCCCCGGGTGGTCGCCCGCGTCAACGACCCGCGGAACGAGTGGCTGTTCGACGACCGCTGGGGGGTCGACGTGGCCGTCTCGACGCCCCGGCTCATGGTTTCGGTGGTCGAGGAGGCCGTCGCCGTCGGTGACGTCGTGCGGCTGATGACCCTGCGTCGCGGCGGTGTCAACCTGGTGAGCGTGACGCTGCCGGACCAGACCCCCCTCGCGGGCAGGCCCGTCTCCCGCGTCCGGCTCCCCCGCGACGCGGCGCTGGTGGCCGTCCTCCGGGGAGGCAGGGTGATCACTCCCGAACCCGACGTCCCGTTCGAGCCCGGTGACGAACTGCTCGTCGTGGCCCCCGAGACGGCCGAGGAGGATCTGAGCATCGCGATCCTCGGCGGCTGACACCCGTTGACTCCCGCTCGAGCGTCCCGCCCGGCAGCCGCGTCCGGGCGCGCTGGTCAGTACCCGCGGTCCGCGTCTGCGGGAACGGTGACCGCGACCTCCCGCCCGTAGTCCCACCCCGGCGCGAGGGGCAGTGCGTCTCCGCTCCAGAACCGTCCGGGGTCGTACCAACTGGCATCACCGGCCGGCAGCAGGACGCCCATCGCCTCGAGTGTCATCCCGACGACCTCGGCGCAATAGGCGGCCTCCATGCGCAGTACCGGCCCGGTGTCGACGGTTCTGCGCCACGGGAGACCGATGCCCCGCCTCCCCTGGGCACCGGCCTCACCGTCCCCTCCGGACCCGGGCCCCGTGCCGGCGTCGCGGACGGATCGGCGCCGTCCCCGAGCTGCCCACCGACCCCGGGCCCACCGGGCGGTCAGGCGCCCCGCGGAGGGGAACGACACACCGTTCAGGCGGGCGATCGTCTCCAGTACCGCGTCCTCCTGCGCCTCACCGGTCTCCGGGCTGATCTGCCGGAACCATGCACGTTGTCCGTACGGCCCGGTCCACTGACGCACCGCCGCCTCGAGATCGTGCAGTTGGACGCCGCGTTGCCTGCGACCCGTCCAGACGTCCGTCAGCGCGCGACCCATCTCGGCGTGCCAGAGGAGCGGCGGTAGATCGTCGAGAACCACCGCCACCCCCACGTGGTTCACGGGGGAGTTGGTCAGGGTCTGAATGAGCCTGTCGGCGGTCGTGCGCCCACGGAAGAGCCAGAGGTCCCCGGTCCGGGTGCGGTGGGCTGCGGCGGCGAGCGGGACGGTGTCGAGGCTCATGCCGCGATCCTGCCAGGTGACGCGGCCGTAGGACCTACCCTTGGACCATGGCACCCCGCGGACGGCAGTGGTTCAAGGTGGTCGGCGCCGCCGGAGTGGTCGGCGTGGCGGCCACAGGCATCCTCGCCGCGCGGACCGAACGCCGGCGGCAGGCCTACGAGCCCGACGAGATCCGGGAGCGACTCCACCAGCGCTACACCCGCCTCCAGTCGCGCCGGGACGGCTCATCGGGCTGACACCCGGATCGGTGCGGTCACCGGTTGGCGATACGCTGGTGTACACCATGACGACGTCCTCCGAGCCCGCCCCCGACCTGCGCCGGGCCCGGCACGATCTGCTCGTCCGACTCGATGACGTCGGCATCCTCGACGCGCACCGGCTCCGGTCGAGGATCCGGAAGGCGCGCGCGGACCAGGTGGCCGACCTGGGCAGGAGGATCGACGACGCCGCCGAACGACTGCGTCGGCGCGCCGGGTCGATCCCGACACCGGAGTACCCCGAGCACCTCCCGGTCAGCGCCCGCAAGGACGAGATCGCGGCGGCGATCCGCGACCACCAGGTCGTGGTGATCGCCGGGGAGACCGGGTCCGGCAAGACCACCCAGATCCCCAAGATCTGTCTGGAACTCGGCCGAGGCGTGCGTGGGATGATCGGACACACCCAGCCCCGCCGTCTGGCGGCCCGGACGGTCGCCGAACGCATCGCCCAGGAGCTCGGAGCGGAGCCCGGCCACCTGGTCGGTTCCGCCGTGCGATTCGACGACCGCACCGGCGCCGACACGGCCGTCAAACTCATGACCGACGGCATTCTGCTCGCCGAGATCCGGAGGGACCGGCTGCTGCGCGCCTACGACACGATCATCATCGACGAGGCGCACGAGCGCAGTCTCAACATCGACTTCCTGGTGGGCTACCTCCGGCAGATCCTGCCCCGCCGACCGGACCTCAAGGTCATCATCACCTCCGCCACGATCGACCCGGACCGCTTCGCGCGCCACTTCGCGGATGCGGCGGGCCGGCCCGCCCCTGTCATCGAGGTCTCCGGTCGCACGTTCCCGGTGGAGATCCGGTACCGGCCGCTCCGGGTCGACCACGCGGACCGCACCGTCGACCTGGATCCCCTGGACGCGCTCGCCGACGCCGTGGGCGAACTCCTCGCCGAAGGGGATGGCGACGTCCTCGTGTTTCTGTCCGGCGAGCGCGAGATCCGCGACGCCGAGGAGGTGCTCCGGGGCCGGAGGTTCAAGGCAACGGAGATCTTCCCTCTCTTCGCCCGGCTCACCGCCGCCGAGCAGCAACGGGCGTTCCGTCAGCACTCGACCCGGCGCGTCGTCCTGTCGACCAACATCGCGGAGACCTCGGTGACGGTTCCGGGAATCCGCTACGTCGTGGACACCGGCCTCGCGCGGATCTCCCGCTATTCGACACGCACCAAGGTCCAGCGACTGCCGATCGAACCCATCTCACAGGCCTCCGCCGCGCAGCGCGCCGGCCGTTGTGGCCGCGTCGCCGACGGCATCTGCATCCGCCTGTACTCGGAGGATGACTTCGACTCCCGGCCGCAGTTCACCGACCCGGAGATCCTGCGCACCAATCTGGCGTCGGTCATCCTGTCGATGGCCGATCTCGACCTGGGCGCCGTGGACGATTTCCCGTTCGTCGAACCACCCGACCGCAAGGCCGTCCGGGACGGGATGACGCTGCTCACCGAACTCGGTGCGCTCCGGATCGACGACGACGGGCGCCCGCACCTGACGAGGGTGGGTCGCGACATGGCGTCCCTCCCCCTCGATCCCCGTCTGGCGCGGATGGTGGTGGAGGGCCACCGCAACCGCGCGCTGGGGGACGTCCTGGTGGTGGTGGCGGCGCTGACGGTTCAGGACGTGCGGGAGCGACCCGCCGAGGACCGAGACAAGGCGGACCAGTTCCACCGTCGGTTCGCCGACAAGTCCTCGGACTTCCTGGGTTACCTCAACCTGTGGCGCTACCTCACGGAACAGCGCCGCGAACTCTCTGGCAGCGCGTTCCGCAAGATGTGCAAGGCCGAGTATCTGCACTGGTTGCGGATCCGGGAATGGCAAGACCTCACCGCCCAGTTGACCAGCATGTGCCGGGACCGGGGTTGGCATCCGCCGTCCGGCCACGCCGCGGAGGACGACCTCCACAAGGCGATCCTGTCCGGCCTGCTCACCAACGTCGGGATGAAAGACGAGGACACCAGGGAGTTCCGCGGCACCCGCGGCATCCGCTTCCAGGTGTTCCCCGGTTCCGATCTCGCCCGCAGACCACCGCGCTGGGTCATGGCCTCCGAGCTGGTGGAGACGTCCAGGCTGTGGGCCCGTGATGTCGCGCGCATCGACCCGGCGTGGATCGAAACCCTCGGGGCGCACCTGGTCCGGTCCCAGTACTCCGAGCCGCACTGGTCCGACGCCCAGGGCGCCGCGATGGCCTACGAGAAGGTTCTCCTCCTGGGTCTGCCCGTCGTCGAATCGCGCCGCATCCTCCTGTCCCGGGTCGATGCACCGCTCGCCCGGGAGATGCTGGTCCGGCACGGCATCGTGGAGGGCCGGTGGTCAACCCGCATCCCGGTGATCACCGAGAACGCCGCGGCGGTGGAGCAGGCGCGCGAACTGGAGACCCGGAGCAGGCGCCGGGGCCTGGTCATCGATGACGACGCGGTGGTCGAGTTCTACCTCGAGCGACTCCCCACCGACATCACCTCCGGGCGCCACCTGGAGTCGTGGTGGAAGAAGCAGGGCCGCAAGGATCCGGACCGTCTACGACTGACGCCCGAGCGGATCCGCACCTCGGACACCGCTCCGGCCGCCTCCGAGTTCCCGCCGATCTGGAAGCAGGGTGAGCGGGATTTCGAGCTCAGGTACGCGTTCGACCCTGGTGTCGACTCCGATGGCATCACCGTGCGGATCCCTCTCCCCCAGTTGTCCTCGGTCGCGGCCTCCGGTTTCGAGTGGCTGGTCCCCGGCCTTCGGGAGGAGTTGTACACCGAGATGCTGCGAACTCTGCCCAAGTACCTACGGCGTCTGTGCTCCCCTCCCGCCGAATACGCACAGCTGCTGGCCGGAGATCTCACCCCGCGCTCGGCTCCTCTCCCGGTGGCTCTCGCCGGGGCGCTCTCGGCCAGGATCGGGACGACCGTCGATCCCCGCGAATTCCATCCGGAACACCTCCCCGGCCATCTGCGCATGCGCTTCGAGGTCGTCGACGGCGACGAGGTGGTGGCCTCGGGTACCGATCTCGCCGCCCTGCGCAGCCGCCTGGTGGAGAAGGTCCGAGCCACGCTCAACTCGCGACTCGTCCCCGACGACGGGCCCCATCGGGCCTGGACCGCGGACACGATCGGGGACCTGGAGACCTCGATCAGCGGGACGGTCGACGGTGTCGAGGTGACGGTCTATCCGGCGCTGCAGGTGCGCCCGGACGGCCTCCACCGGATCGCGTGCGCCACCGAGGAGGAGAGGAGGGCCGCTCAGGCCGCGGCCGTGTTGACGATGATCTCGAAGGATGTGATCACCGCGGCGGCGATACTCCGGGGCCGTCCGGTGGAGCAGCGCCTCGCGCTCACCCAGTATCCCCACGGCGGCGCCGACGGACTGGTCTCGGACGCGGCCCTGGCCGCGTGTGGACGGATGCTCGCCACACGTCAGGGGGTGCCGGTACTCACCGTGCAGGAGTTCGAGGAACTGCGTGCGCGGGCCAGGGCCGAAGCGCCGGGCGCCGTCTCGGCGTCGATCACCGCCGCTCTCCCGGCGCTGGTCGCCGCGCGATCGGTGACGGCGCGGTTAGAGCAGGCCCCGCGTGACGTCGCAGACGACGTCCGGCCCGCGCTGGACTTCCTCGTGGGCAAGGGATTCCTCGCGCGTCACCCCGTCGAGGTCCTGCCGCAACTGGAGCGTCATGTGAGAGCGATCGACCTCAGGCTCGACCTGGCGGAGAAGTCACCGGCGAGGTATCGGGAGCTCACCGCACGGCTCGAGGAGTCGGAGGCGACCGTGGCACAGGCGACGGCGGCACTGCGCGGGCGACCGGGTGGGGCGAGGACGTCCCGGGATCTGCGATGGATGCTGGCGGAGTATCGCGTCGGACTCTTCGCACAGTCCCTGGGCACCTCGCGCCCTGTCTCCGCCGAGAGGATCGAGAAGGCGGTGACCGCCGCTCTCTCCCGCCGGACCGGGAGGTGAGCCCACGACGCCCGCCTCGCTACCTCGCGCTCACGAATCCGGGGTTCGCCCAGCCCCGCGGGCCTGAATCACTCGGTCCACCCGATCCTCCCTCGCCAGCACGTACCGTTGCATCGCGACGGGAACAAGGTGCACGCCGACACCGAGTACCACCACGATCACCGCGCTCCGCCAGGCGCCGGCGAACACGAGTGGGATGGCCACCGCAGCGTGGATCCCCGCGCCCACCCCGTGGGCGACCAGGCTCTGCGTGGCCCTGGCGCGAATCTCCACCAACCCAGTCCGACCATGGCACGAGTTGACGCGTCGCCCGAGAGCGCGATTCCATCCGACCCGATCCAGCGCACGGAGTACGGAGGGGATACCGAACAAGCGGGCGCGGTGGATCGTCCGCTGCGTCGTAGCGGTCACCCACCTCGGGATCATCGCTTCGGGCACGGGGCCCATAACGCCCAGGATCCCGAGGACACCGGCCGAGAACGCCCACGGGAATACCGGGTGGTGAGGCCCGATGACCAGCCAGGCGCTCACGACGAACGGCACCAACAGTGACGCGCTCGCAACCACCCGGAGCATGGTCTGAGAGTAGATCACTGCCGCGGAACGGGGCTCAGCGCGGCGGGCCCGCGCTCGTCGCTACGACGAAGAACCCACGCTCACCGGTGAGCGGCGTGGCGCTCTCTGAGTGCGATGATCTCGCGCTCGAAGTCTGCTGCGGAACTGAACTGCTTGTACACGGAGGCGAAGCGCAGATAGGCGACCTCGTCGAGATCCTGGAGAGGTCCCAGGATGGCCAGTCCGATCTCATGAGCGGGAACCTCGGACGCCCCGCCGGCCCTGACCGCATCCTCGACCTGCTGAGCGAGCCGCCGGAGCGCGTCCTCGTCGACCGACCTCCCCTGGCAGGCGCGGCGCACGCCGCGGACCACTTTGTCCCGACTGAAACGTTCCGTCACGCCGTTGCGTTTGAGGACGGTCAACAGCGGTGTCTCAAGGGTGGTGAACCGGTGTCCGCATTCGGGGCACTCGCGTCGACGCCGTATCGCCTGCCCCTCGTCGACCGACCGCGAATCGATCACCCGAGAGTCCTCGTGGTGACATATGGGGCAGTACATTCCAGCTTCGCCATTCGTCGACCTGGTCCGAACCGGTCCACCGGCCGGAGCCGACAGCGGTGCGAGGGCGACGGGCCGCCGTCCCGGGACCATTCTAGAAGGCGATGCCGTGGGTCACGCGTAGGCGGGCCCGCCCACGAGGGCCAACGCCAACAGCATCAGGATTCCGAAGACGATACCGCCGACCACCAGCGCCCAGGTCGGCACGTCGTCCACCACCGGTGCAGCCGGTCTCGCCTCCACCCCGCACGCCCTGACCTGACCCGTGGACGCCGTCCGCACGCTCACCCGGCGACCGGGTGCCACCGACCGCGTGGGCACCTTCCGGCCACGGTCGAGGGTGCGGGTGACGGACGGGACCTCGGCAGGGACGCGCGTCCCCTCCCTGGGTGAATCGAACCGGTCGTGCGCGGTCGCACACACCTCCGTCCACGGGATGGACGGACGCGATCGTTGCTGCATTTCCAGGACGGTCATGACCACTCCCCACTCGACACTCCGTGCGAACCGGATTCGCACACTCGTGTGACTCGTTGTGCACATCTGTTCGAACCCGAACGTGCCTAGAGTTGTATCACGCGGGTCCGACAGAGTCGACACCTGCGCGCAAATTCTTCGAACACCTGTGTGGCGCCCCCGCCCGGTCCGACGTAGGGTGTACACAGAAAGAGACGTCGAACACCCATTCGCTGAAGGGACCGCCGCATGCCCAAACCAGACTTCGAGGCCCTGACGACACGCCAGAAGAGCGTGCTGTTGCACATCCACGACACCGTCAAGGAGAGGGGTTATCCGCCGAGCATCCGGGAGATCGGTGATGCGGTCGGCCTACAGTCCACCTCCTCCGTGGCCCATCAGCTGCGGACCCTGGAGAAGAAGGGCTTCCTGACCCGCGACCCCCACAAGCCGCGGGCGGTCGACGTCCACGGCGTCCCCGGTCAGCGATCGCGGGGGCGACGTGCACCCGCGCAGGAGGACGTACGGCCCGGCGGAGCCGTCGAACCGGTCTACGTCCCGGTCCTGGGGCGGATCGCGGCCGGCGGTCCGATCCTCGCCGAGCAGGCTGTGGAGGAGGTATTCCCCCTGCCCTCCGACCTGGTGGGATCAGGAGACCTGTTCATGCTCAGGGTTGTCGGCGAATCGATGATCGACGCCGCGATCTGTGACGGCGACTATGTGGTGGTCCGTCGGCAGAATGTCGCCGACAACGGCGAGATCGTGGCGGCGATGATCGACGGCGAGGCCACGGTCAAGACGTTCCGCAGGGATTCGACCGGGGTCTGGCTCCTGCCCCACAACCCCTCGTTCCGTCCCATCCCCGGAGAGCACGCGACGATCCTCGGGAAGGTCGTGACCGTCTTCCGCAAGCTCTGAGCCTGTGCCGATGGTGCGTCGCCTGACCTCACCCGGCCGAGGCGGGAACCACGATCGCGACGTGGGTCAGGGCAGATCGGACCCTCACGGCGCTCTGGTCAGGCGACCCCGTCACGCCGGTCGGGGACGCGATACTCGTCGAGTTCTCCCGCCACTGAGGCGGGGAGTCGAACCTCTATCCGGGTTCCGTCCTTCGTGTGATCCTCGGCGACCACAGCGCCCTCCGCGTGGACACGGGAGACCACGTCTCCCCTCGTGAAGGGGATCTCGAGCGTGACCCGCGTGTCCCCCGAGGCGACCACCCCCATGATCCTCTCGAGGAGTTCGTCGACACCCTGACCCGTCGCCGCCGACACGAACACCGCGTCCGGTAGCGCGTGGTGCAGCTCCGTCAGCACGACGTGGTCGGCCACATCGATCTTGTTGATCACCACGAGTTCGCGGGGCCTCTCGGCGTGCTGCTCCTCCACGACGTCGTTGATGACTGTCCGGACGGCGTCGATCTGGCGCAACGGGAACGTGTCAGATCCGTCCACCACGTGCAGGAGGAGCTCGGAATCGACGACCTCTTCCAACGTCGACCGGAACGCCTCGACGAGCTGCGTCGGGAGGTGCCGGACGAATCCGACGGTGTCGGTGAAGACCACCACTCGCCCATCGGGGAGCTCGGCGCGCCGGGTCGTCGGGTCCAGGGTCGCGAACAGTGCGTTCTGGACCAGCACTCCCGCGCCCGTCAGTCGGTTGAGCAGACTCGACTTGCCGGCGTTGGTGTACCCGGCGATGGCGATCGACGGCACCGGGGTCGCGCGCCGTCGATGACGCTTGGTGTCGCGCGCCTGCTTCATGCCCTTGATCTCCCGGCGGAGTCTGGCGGTGCGCTCCCTGATCCGACGGCGGTCGGTCTCGATCTTCGTCTCACCGGGGCCACGGAGCCCGACGCCACCGTTGCTCCCCGCCCTGCCGCCGGCCTGCCGGGAGAGCGCCTCGCCCCAGCCGCGCAGCCGCGGGAGCATGTACTCCATCTGCGCAAGCGAGACCTGGGCCTTGCCCTCACGACTGGTGGCGTGCTGGGCGAAGATGTCGAGGATCAGGGCGGTGCGGTCGATCACCTTGACGTTGACCACCTTCTCGAGGGCGATGAGCTGGCCGGGTGTCAGTTCACCGTCGCAGATCACCGTGTCCGCGCCCGTCGCGGCGATGACGTCCTTGAGGGTCCTGGCCTTACCGGAACCGATGTAGGTGGCGGGGTCCGGCTTGTCGCGCCGCTGGATCAACGCATCGCAGACCTCCGAGCCCGCGGTCTCGGCGAGCTGGGCCAGCTCGGCCATGGCGGCCTCCGCCTGCGCTGACGTGCCCTCGGTCCAGACCCCGACCAGGACGACACGCTCCAGACGGAGCTTGCGGTACTCCGCGTCGTTGACATCCTGGAGCTCGGTCGACAGGCCGACGACTCGGCGCAGCGACGAGCGCTCCTCGAGCTGGAAGTCTCCGACCGAAGGGTCATGGTCTCGTGTGGCCCGGTCAGGGGCGGCGTCATCGATAGTCATCCACCAGCATCATCTCACAGATGCGTCCACGACGCCTCCGCGAACGGAGCCGGGCGTCACCCTGTGTACCACCCGTGCGCGACGAGCTCGGACGGTCCGGTGAGGGTCGAACCGGAACCGGTCAGGGTCACCCCGACCTCGCCCCCGGGGACGGAGACCAGGACCTCGCCCGTGGCCTCTCCGGCGTCGGCCAGAGCCGCGACGGCGGTGGCGACGATGCCGGTGCCGCAGGACAACGTCTCCCCCGATCCCCGCTCATGGACGCGCATCGACACCCGTCCGTCCACCAGCGGGGTGGCGAACTCCACGTTGACCCCCTCGCCGAAGAACGCGGTGTCGTAGACCGGCGCCTCGTGCACCGGTAGGTCGCGTAACCCCGCGGCCCCCAGACCCGGGACCACGCACGCGAGGTGGGGGTTGCCCATGTCCACGGCGAGGCCCGCGTACACGCGTCCGGCGAGTTCCGCCGAGGACACCCCGAGGAGCACGGGTTCACCCATGTCCACACGGACCATGGCGTGGGTGTCGTCGTGGTGGAGGATGTCGGCGGGACGGGGACCGGACCGGGTGCCGACGGCGATCCGGCCGACCCCGGCACGGCCGGTCGCGACGAGGGCGTGGGCGAACACCCTCACGCCGTTGCCGCACATCTCCGCGATCGAACCGTCCGCGTTCCGGTAGTCCATGAACCAGTCCACGGCATCGACGCCGTCCGGCAGAGCGGGGAGGACGCCCCGGTCGACCAGGGCACCGGCCGTGGCGATCCGGAGTACCCCGTCCGCGCCGAGTCCGCCCCGCCTGTCGCACAACGCCCTCACCAGGTCCTCGTCGAGCCCCAGTTCCGCCCGGTCGTCGGGCAGGATCACGAAGTCGTTGAGAGTTCCGTGACCCTTGATGAAGGACAGTCCCTCGGACGGTGCGGTCACAGGCGTGGAGGTCATGGCATCCGAGTCTAGCGACCCCGGCACCCCGTTCCACCCTGCGGAAAAGTCGGATGATCACAGGGCTCGTGAGCACTAGAGTCGTCTGCAGAACGGTCCCTATGTGAGGAGAGCATCGATGTCCGAACGCATCACTGTCGGCGGTATTCAGGTCGACGAGGTCCTCTACGACTTCGTCAACACCGAGGCGATCCCCGGCACCGGGGTCGATCCCGACGCGTTCTGGGCGGGTGCCTCCGAGATCTTCACGGATCTGGCCCCCCGCAACCGTGAACTGCTCGAGACCCGCGACGCGTTGCAGTCCAAGATCGACGCCTGGCATCACGAGAACCCGGCCCCGATCGACCAGCGCGCGTACACGCAGTTCCTGCGGGACATCGGCTACCTGGTGCCCGAGCCGGATTCCGTCTCCGTCACCACGGAGAACGTCGACGCGGAGATCGCGACCGTCGCCGGACCCCAGCTCGTCGTCCCGGTCATGAACGCCCGCTTCGCGATCAACGCCGGCAACGCCCGGTGGGGATCGCTCTACGACGCGCTCTACGGCACCGACGCGATTCCGGAGTCGGACGGGGCGGAACAGGGCACGGGGTACAACAAGGTCCGCGGCGACAAGGTGATCGCCTGGGCCCGCGAGTTCCTGGACGACGCCGTTCCGCTGGCGTCGGGCAGCCATGTGGGCTCCACCGGATACGCCGTCGTCGACGGCAGTCTCCAGGTGACCGTCGCCGACGGATCGACCACCGGCCTGAAGGCCCCGGAGAAGTTCGTGGGGTACCTCGGTCAGGCCGCCTCCCCGTCGTCCGTCCTGCTCTGCAACAACGGGCTGCACATCGAGATCCAGATCGACCCGGACTCCCCGATCGGTTCCACGGACTCCGCGGGCGTCAAGGACGTCGTCCTGGAGTCCGCCGTCTCCACCATCATGGACTTCGAGGACTCCGTCGCCGCCGTCGACGCCCGGGACAAGACCCTGGGATACCGCAACTGGCTGGGCCTCATGAAGGGTGATCTGTCCGAGGAGATCACCAAGGGCGACAAGACCTTCACCCGTGTCCTGAACGACGACCGGGTCTTCACCGCTCCCGACGGCGCGGGCGAGGTCAGGCTCCACGGCCGCTCCATGCTCTTCGTGCGCAACGTCGGTCACCTGATGACCAACCCGGCGGTTCTCGACGCCGACGGCAATGAGCTGCCGGAGGGGATACTCGACGCTCTCATCACCTCCCTGGCGGGGATGCACGGGATCGCCGAGGGCAACGAGCGCGGGAACAGCCGGCACGGGTCGATCTACATCGTCAAGCCCAAGCAACACGGACCCGACGAGGTCGCGTTCACCACCGAGCTGTTCAGCCGGGTCGAGCAACTCCTCGGCCTGCCGGCGAACACCCTCAAGGTGGGGATCATGGACGAGGAGCGCCGCACCTCGGTCAATCTCGCGGCCTGCATCGCCGAGGCCACGGAGCGCGTCGTCTTTATCAACACCGGATTCCTCGACCGGACGGGCGACGAGATCCACACCTCCATGGAGGCCGGGCCGATGATCCGCAAGGGCGAGATGAAGTCCGCCCGGTGGATGACCGCCTACGAGGACTTCAACGTCGACACCGGTCTCGCGTGCGGACTCCGCGGCCGAGCGCAGATCGGGAAGGGCATGTGGGCCAAGACCGACCTCATGGCGGAGATGCTCGCCGAGAAGATCGGTCAGCCCCGCGCCGGCGCGAACACCGCGTGGGTGCCCTCCCCGACAGGCGCCACGCTGCACGCCACCCACTACCACCGGGTCAACGTGATGGCCCGCCAGGAGGAGCTGCTCGCCGGCGGCGCCCGCGCGAGTGTCGACGACATCCTCACGGTGCCGCTCGCACCGGACACCACCTGGTCGGACGCCGAGAAGAAGGAGGAGGTCGACAACTCGTGTCAGACCATCCTCGGCTACGTGGTCCGCTGGGTCGAGCAGGGAATCGGTGTCTCGAAGGTGCCGGACATCCACGACGTCAACCTCATGGAGGACCGCGCCACCCTGCGGATCTCCTCGCAGATGCTGGCCAACTGGATCCGCCACGACATCATCACGGCGGACGACGTCGAGGACTCGCTCCGACGGATGGCCGAGATCGTCGACGGGCAGAACGCCGGTGACGAGGCGTACCGGAACATGGCGCCGGACGTCGAATCCTCGATCGCCTGGCAGGCGGCCCGCGAGCTCATCCTCGAGGGGACCCGCCAACCGTCGGGCTACACCGAGCCGATCCTGCACCGCCGCCGTCGCGAGTTCAAGGCGGCCAACGGGCTGTAGACCGGTTCCCACCCGGCATCTCGCGGGACCCGCCACCCGCACCCCCGGGTAGCGGGTCCCGCG
>NZ_JAALDW010000029.1:0-19881 GCF_014145055.1 Dietzia sp. DQ11-38-2 | reverse complement strand
CTGAGTGTCAGATCGGCTAGCGTGTCAGACCCGGCCGCGCCTCCACGCCCACGCCGCCAGTCCCCCCAGGACCAGGGGAACCCCACGGTCACCGCAGCCGCGCCCGGGGGGCCGGGCACCGTTGACGGGCGGCCGCGGCCGGATGCGTCGGCATCGGTTGGATGTCACCATGCGGGTGACCCGTTCCCGATCCCCGGAGACGCCCATGTCGACCGCGGCACTGCTTCTCACCGTACTGGGCGCCGTGGGGACGCTGTTCCTGCTGATCATGGGCCTGAAGCTCCACGCGTTCGTCTCGCTGCTGATCGTCAGTATCGTCACCGCTCTCGTCGTCGGCATCCCTCCCGCGGAGATCGTCGAGGTGGTCGAGGACGGGATGGGCGGCGTTCTCGGGTTCGTCGCGATCATCGTCGGCCTCGGGGCGATGTTCGGGCAGGTCCTCAGGGTCACCGGCGCCGCTGACCGCATCGCCGACACGCTGGTCACGGCCTTCGGCGAGCGCCGGGTTCCGTGGTCACTGGGTTTGACCGGGCTCATCGTGGCGATCCCGGTCTTCTTCGACGTCGCGCTGGTCCTGTTGATCCCGCTCGTCTACACGCTCGCCACACGACTCAAGAAGTCGCTCATCATCTTCGCGCTCCCGCTCCTGGCCGGGTTGAGCGCCGGCCACTCCCTCATCCCGCCCACGCCGGGCCCCGTGGCCGCGGCCGGGATCGTGGGCGCCGACCTGGGCTGGGTGATCCTCCTCGGCATAGTCGCGGCGGTTCCCGCCGTCATCCTGAGCGGGGTCGTCTACGGGCGCTTCATCGGCGCCCGGATCGACGTCGGCGTCCCCGAGGGCATGGAGGAGGAAGCCCGGGACCAGGCAGGGGGTGGTGACGGCGCAGACGGCGACGACGACGAGGAGCAGAGCTCCGAGGACCGAGTCGAGAACGCCCCCGGCTTCGGTCTCATCCTGACGATCCTGGCCGTGCCGCTGCTGCTGATCCTCGGCAACACCGCCACCGAAGCACTGGTGGACCCGGAGAGTCCGATCGCCCAGGTGATGGCCCTGGTCGGCGATCCGATCGTCGCGCTGATCATCGCGGTCCTGTTGGCCTTCTACGTCCTCGGCATGCGCCACGGCTTGGACCGCGGCGATCTGCAGTCGGTGGCCTCGGCCGCGTTCACCCCGGTGGGGCTCATCCTGCTCGTCACCGGCGCCGGCGGGGTGTTCGGCGAGGTCCTCGAGCAGAGTGGCGTCGGGGATGCGATCGAGGAGGTGTTCCAGGGCCTGGGGTTCCCGGTCCTGCTCCTGGCGTTCCTGTCCGCCGTGGTACTGCGGGTCGCACTGGGGTCATCGACCGTCGCCACCGTCACCGCCGCCGCGATCGTCGCCCAGACCCTGGGGGGACAGGATCTCTCGGCACCCATGCTGGCCGCGGTCGTCGTCGCCATCGGTGCGGGGGCGACGGTTCTGTCGCACGTCAACGATTCCGGGTTCTGGCTGGTCAACCGTTTCCTCGGGCTGACCGAGAAACAAACGCTGCTCACCTGGACCGCCATGCAGACGATCATGGGGGGCACAGCCTTCCTGACCGTCTTCGCACTCAGCTTCGCGCTGTAGACCACGCCACCGCGCCGTGCGGTGGCATCGAGGCAAGACCGAGACAAGGAGGAACACCGATGACCAAGGAATTCGTCAACTGGTCCGGGAGTCTGCGCTTCACCCCGTCGGACACCGCGCGGCCGTCGGACGAGGCCGCGGTGCAGGAGGTGGTCCGGCGAACCGCTGAGGAGGGCGGGACCGTCCGGCCGGTCGGCTCGGGGCACTCCTCCGTCCCGCTGATGCGGACCTCGGACGTCCTGCTCACGCTGGACGAGATGTCCGGGCTGGTCTCACACGACACCGACGCCGGTCGCGCCTCGTTGCTCCCTGGGACGGGCATCGCCCGGGCGGGTGAACTCCTCGCGGAGCACGACCTGGCGATGGAGAACCTCGGCGACGTGGACTACCAGGCCCTCGCCGGGGCCATCGGTACGGGGACCCACGGGACCGGGCGGGAACTGGGCAACCTCTCCCAGACCGTGGTCGGTGGCCGGCTGGTCACGGCGGACGGAGAGGTGGTGCCCTTCGGCGAGGACGCCGGGCCGGACCACGATGCGGACCTGCTCCGCGCGGCGCAGGTCTCCCTCGGCTCACTCGGGGTCATGACGTCATTGACGTTGCGCCTGCTGCCCGCCTACGAGCTGCACCGCCTCAACTGGTGCACCCACATCGACTGGGTGCAGGACAACTTCGCCGAACTCACGACGTCCAATCGGCACTTCGACTTCTACTGGTATCCCCGCAGTGACGAGGCCCAGGTCAGAACGATGAACCTCCCCGGGCAGGAGCCGGACCTGACCCCCCCGGGTGACCACGTCCACGAGGACGCCACCGGCGTGAGCTACGACATCATCCCGAACTCACGTGACCTGAGGTTCGACGAGATGGAGTACATGCTGCCGTTCGACGAGGGCCTGGAATGCTTCAAGGTCCTGCGGGAGCGGATCAAGGAGCGGCACCGCCAGAAGGTGGGCTGGCGCGTCCTGGTCCGGACCATCGCGCCCGACGACGCGCTGATCAGCAACTGCTACCAGCGCCCCACCATGACCATCGCGCTTCTGCAGAACAACGAGCTGCCCTACGAGGAGTACTTCAACGACATCGAACCGATCCTGCAGGGCTTCGGTGGCCGACCGCACTGGGGCAAGAAGCACACCATGCGTGCGGACCAGCTACGCGGTCTGTACCCGGAATGGGAGACGTTCCACGATGTCAGGCGGCGCCTCGATCCGGACGGCGTCTTCATGAACGACTACCTGCGGTCGCTGTTCGAAGGAGATGTGGCATGAACCAGGAGACCGGCCGGACCCTGTGGGTGTTCCCCGGCGGGAACATCCCGTCGACCAGCACGGGCCCGGAACCCGAGTACACCAGCCGGGACGAGCTCTGCATCCTCAACGTGTGCGAGACCGACGCCAGCCTGGAGATGACGGTCTATCACTCCGACGGCGACCCTGTCGGGCCCTACCCGGTGCAGGTCGCGGCCCAGCGGGTGCGGCACGTGCGCGTCAACGATCTGATCGACCCCCAGGCCGTCTTCCTGGGTGAACCGTACGGCATGGTCATCCGGTCGGATGTGCCGGTGTTCGTCCAGGTGACGAGGCTCGACACCCGTCGTGGCGGCCTCAGCGGTATGACGACGATGGGTTTCGCGCCCGACTGAGACAGGGCGATGCGGGAGGGAGTTCCCTGCGCATGCAGGCGCGCGGCCACTGGTCGAGGCCGTGGGCGATCTCCGCAGCCCGGATCTCTCTGAGGCCGGGGCTCTCCTCGTGCTCTGCGAGGTACCGGAACCCATGACGCTCGTAGTAGGGCCCATTCCACGGGACGTGGGTGTAGGTGGTCAACGTGACCGCGGGGAGCCGGTGCTCCCGCGCCCATCCGATCATGTACTCCAGCAGGGCCGCGCCGATCCCGCGGTGCATGTGGTCGCTGTGCACCGAGACCTGGCCCAGGTGAGCGTTGCCGTCGACCACATCGGCCAACAAGTACGCCACCGGCCGGTCGGATCCATCGGTGCTGACCCACGCCCGCCCGTTCTGCACAAACTCTCGTAGTGAATCGATCGACGGCGGGTCGTCCTCGGCCACCGAGGTCATCCCGATGTCCGCAAAGGGTGCTCCGGCCGAGCGTTCGATGTCCTGCAGGACGATCAGGTCGATCTCCCTGGCGGGCCGGATGCGGTACGTCGTCACCGGCTCGCTCTCCGTTCTCGTCGTCCCGTGCAACGCAGTCTGGGCGTTGCGTCTCCGGCGTCCTGCGCCCGTGCCGCGTGGATTCTACCGATGCGACAGCAATTCGAGCGCGATCACCGCGAGAGCGAGCAGGCTCTGTGTCGCGAGTATGGCGAGTCGTTGGCCGCGGGGAACGGTGAGCCTCCGGACGGCGAGGATTCCGACCGCCGCGAGAGTGCCGGTGGTGACCAGCATCGCGGCGAGGAGACCGGTCGCGGTGTCGTAGAGGCCGACGTGGGCGGGGATGAGGCAGATCACGGGAGGGACGGCGACGGTGCCCGCGCCGAGAGTGTCGACGAGCATCCGTCTGTGTTCGTCGGAAGCGGGGAGTTGCCCGTGGATCACCATGCGACTGAGGAGGCCCGCGACGTAGACCGCGCAGATGGTCGCCGTGACCGTGATGGCGAGCGTGCCGAGTGCGACGCCCGCGGTCGGATGGTGGTCGTGGGCACGGAGGGCGATGATGACGGCGAGAGTCGTGAAGGCGACGTAGATGCGCTCCTTCAGGGCCGAAGCCCGGTGCATCCGCGTGAGGGCATCGCGGCCCGGGTCGGGTCGGGGCGCGGTCACCAGCGATTGTCTCTTCGGGCTGTGTAGGCACGCATGAACGCGTGCGCGCCGTCGGTCATGATCCGCTGCACGTGCTCGGCGTCGGCACGTCGGCGCAGCGGTTCGTTGAGGACCCGCAGTGTGGTGAGGGCGTGGAAGTGGTCGGCGGCCAGCTCGGGGTCATCCACGTCGAGTAGGCCGATTCCGGCGAAGTGCGCAAAGCGTTCGGCGAGCGCCTGGGTATGTGCGTCGCCCAGGGGGTGATCCTCGAGCTCGGGCAGGAGTGGCTCGTTCTCGGAGATGAGCTTGACCGCGGCGGCGTAGGGGGACGATACGAGTTGCGAGCGGCCGAGGTCGGTCGCGAAGCCGGTCACGGCGTGGGCGAGGTCGTCGACCTCTCCGTCGGCGAGCGTGTCGGGCAGATGCGCATCGATCAGCCCTCGCAGCGTGACCAGCGCGGTCTCGCCTGCGTCCTCGATGACGCCGAGCAGCAGTCGCCGCTTGTCGCCGTAGTAGTCGTAGACGGTGCGCTTGGACACCTCCGCCCGCTCGGCGATGGCATCCATGCTGGTGCGCTCCACTCCGAACTCCACGAACAGGTCGCGTGCGGCGACCAGGATCGCGGCGCGCTTGTGCGCTTGTCCCTGTCGCACAGGCTTCTGCGTCGCTGCACTCATTGCTGTGGCCTCCTGAGCGTCCGTCGTGGCAAGCCTACACTGGCGAGTGTAGTCCTACACGGAACGGTGTAGTGTAGCGGCATGTGCACATCCACTTCGGCTTCTCTCGAGGCCCACGCGCTGGTCAAGCGATACGGTGACATCACCGCCGTGGATCACCTCTCGTTCCAGGTCGTCCCCGGTGTCGTCACGGGCTTCCTCGGGCCGAACGGGGCCGGCAAGTCCACGACCCTGCGGATGTTCCTCGGCCTGGACAGGCCGACCAGTGGTGCGGCGACGATCGACGGACGCCGGCTGGCGGACCTACCGCACCCCATGCAGGCGGTCGGCGCGATGCTCTCGGCCGATACCGTCCACCCGCGTCGCTCGGCCGCCGACCACCTCGCGGCGGTCGCACGCGCCGGCGGCGTTCCACGACGTCGGGTCGCCGAGGTTCTGAACGTCGTCGGTCTGGCAGACGACGGGCACCGCCCCGCGGGCGACTTCTCGCTAGGGATGAAACAGCGCCTCGGGATCGCTACGGCGCTGATCGGCGACCCCGGCATCCTCATTTTCGACGAACCACTCAACGGTCTCGATCCCGAGGGAATCCGGTGGGCTCGGTCCCTCATGCGCGATCTCGCGGCAGAGGGGCGCACGGTGTTGTTCTCCAGCCACCTCATGGGCGAGATGGAACTGACCGCCGACCACCTCGTCGTGATCCACCACGGAAAGCTCCTCGCCGACCAACCCTTGACCGCGTTCATCGCCGATCACACGAGCGAGTACGTCCGTGCGCGCACACCGGACCGGGACGGGCTGGGTGATGCTCTTTCTCGCGAGGGGCTCCCTGCAGTCACCGATCCGGGTTGCGCCGACGCGCTCGACGTCGCCGGCGCGGCCACCGACCGTGTCGGCCACGTCGCCGCCGTGTCGGGGATAGAGCTCTCTGAGCTCACCGCTGTCCGCGACTCCCTCGAAGACGCCTTCCTGACCATGACCGCCACCGAGCACAAAGGTGCCCGATGATGAACCTCCTCGCCGCCGAGTGGATCAAGACCCGCAGCGTCCGCAGCACCTGGATCACCGCCATCGCGACCGTCATCGTCACCGTCATGGTGAGCCTTCTCGGCATCAGCGGGCTCATGGTCGATTGGCAGGCTGAGCTCCCGGCCGACTTCGACCCCACGGGCAACAGCCTCAAGGGAATCCTCGTCGGCCAGATCCTCATCGCGACCCTGGGTGCGCAGGCCATCACCAGCGAGTACGCCACGGGTCAGATCATCACCAGCCTCGCCATCTCCCCGCGACGCGGAGTCTTCCTGATGGCCAAGGTCGCCATCGCCACCCTGGTCGCGCTCGCCACCGCCGTGGTCACCGTGGCGTGCAGCGTCGGGGCGGGTCAGGCAGCACTCGCGGCCGCCGGGCTGCCCACCGCGAGCCTCACCGCCCCCGACACCATCCGCGCGGTCTTGTGCGCCGTGGCCTATCTCGTCCTGACCGCCGTCCTGGGCCTCGCATTCGGCACCCTCACCCGCAGCTCCACCGGTGCGCTGGCGATCATCGTCACCGTCGCCCTCCTCGTGCCCGCCCTCGCGCCCGGCATGCCCGGCGTCCTCGGCGACATCGCGGGCACCTACTGGCCCACCACGGCCGGACAGAGCTCCTACGCGGCCACCTCGACCGGCCCGCTGACGCCATTGTCCGGGCTCGCCGTCATGGCCGCGTTCACCTTCGTGACCGCCCTCGCAGCCCACGTCACGCTGAAGACGCGCGACGCATGACGGACCGTACCCACGGGCCGTCATGCACGCCTGTGCCCAGCGAATCGTGGACGACGCAACCGTCGTGATCGCACGAAGTTCGAGCCCCGACCTGCTCGTCGGGGCCTATGCGTCAAGCACCAGTCGCGCAGATTTCGCGCGAGAGACGCAGATCATCATCTTCGCGCCAGATCGACGCTCCTGCTCTGTCAGTACGGAGTCGCGATGGTCAGGTTCGCCGCGCAGTACCGAAGTCTCGCAGACTCCGCATGTGCCCTCCTCGCATGAGTACACGATGGGCACACCGGCTTCGTCCGCCACGTCCACGATGGAGCGGTCTGCCGGGATCGTGAGTGTGACCTCGGACTGAGCGAACTCGACCTCGAATTCGGTGTCTCCCTCACCCGACGGTGTGTCTGATACGGGGGCGAACCTCTCCATGTGGAGTGCACCGGTTGGCCAGGTCTGACACGCAGTGTCGATGGCGTCGAGCAACGGACTCGGTCCGCAACAGTAGACGGCGGTGTCGTCCGTGGGTGTGGAAAGCAGTGCCTGGAGGTCCAGGAGCCCGTATTCGTCCTGAGGGCGCAGGAGGACTCGCGGTCCCCACGTGTTGTTGAGCTCCTCTGCGAAGGCCATGGACGTGCGGGTGCGCCCGCCATAGAGCAGAGTCCACTCGGCCCCTGCGTCGTGTGCGGCCTCGATCATGGGGAGTATCGGCGTGATGCCGATGCCCCCTGCGATGAACAGATACCGCTGGGATGGTGCTAGGTCGAAGTGATTGCGCGGGAGGCTGACAGGAACGGTGTCACCGGCGCGGAGTTCATCAACGATGTAGGAGGATCCACCGCGGCTCGTCGGTTCTCGAAGGACTGCGACCTGGTAGTGGCTGCGGTCCGTGGGCGAGGAACACAGTGAGTACTGCCGGATCAGCTTCCCGGACCGGCCCACGTGCAGATCGATGTGTGCTCCTGGTTCCCAGCGCGGAAGGTCACCATTGTCCGGACGCGCCAGGGTGAGTCGGACGATGTCGGCGGCGACCGTGTCTTTCTCGAGCACGACCACGTCGAAGGTGTCGGGTGTAGGCATGGAGTTACCTCACTTCGTCGTCGAGCGGCGGCGCTCGCCGGCCCGCTGGTAGAAGCCCATGAGCGCGGGCTGATCGATCGCGCTGCTCTGTGCCGCTGAGACGGGCAGGCCGCGCAGGATGTTCTTCACCGGCACTTCGAGTTTCTTGCCGGTCATCGTGTGCGGGATGCCGGGGGCGTGGATCACCTCGTCTGGTACGTGACGCGGGGATACCGAGTCGCGAATCGCAGCCTGGATCTTCGCTCCGAGTTCCGCATCGAGGTCGACGCCGGGCGCCAGAGTCACGAACATCGGCATCCAGTAACCACCGTTCGGTTCCTCCACGCCGACGACGAGCGCCTCGAGCACTTCGGGAAGGTCCTCGGCCGCCTGGCAGATGTCGGCGGTGCCCATGCGGATGCCGTGCCGGTTCAGGGTCGCGTCGGAGCGACCGTGGACGACGATCGAACCGCGGGAGGTGACGGTGACCCAGTCGCCGTGGCGCCAGACGCCGGGGAAGTGATCGAAGTATGCGCTGTGGTACCGACTGCCGTCGGGATCGTTCCAGAACCGGATGGGCATCGACGGCAGGGGACTGGTGATGACGAGCTCACCGACCTGGTCACTCAAGGATTCCTGCTCCGCCGACCATGCGTGCATGTCGACGCCGAGCCATCTCGCGGTGATCTCCCCAGGTCGGCTTTCGACCGTGGGGACGCCGCCGGCGAATCCACTGACCACGTCGGTTCCGCCGGTGGTCGAGCTGACCGCCACAGTGGGGCCCAACTCGTCGGTGATCCACTGATGGACCGTGGCGGTGAGTACGGCTCCGGTGCATCCCAGCATTCGTAGCGGCCCGAGGTCGAAGTCGGCCGCGGGGCGCAGGCCGCCGTCGCGGGAGGCGCTCAGATAGCCGGGGCTGAGGCCCAGGTGGGTGATCTGGCCGCGCTCCGCGACCTCCCACAGCGCGCGGGCCGTGGGTGCTCCGTCGAAGCAGTGGATGGTGGCTCCACAGAGGAGCCCGCCGAGGCGGAGGTTCCACATCATCCAGTTCAACGTGGTGTACCAGAAGAACTGGTCTCCCTCTCGCATGTCGAAGAACAGTCGGAGGGTTTTGAGGTGTTCCGCGACGACCCCTGAATGGCTGTGAACGATGCCTTTCGGAGGCCCGGTCGTTCCCGAGCTGAACAAGACCCACAGCGGGTGATCGGACGGAACCGCGAGTGGGGCAACGGCTTCTTGGGGCTGGGGGGTGACCGCCGACTCCCACGTGATGGTGCTGGGGCTCGGGGTGTGACCGTCCCCTACCAGTATCGTCGCACTCACGGTCGGTAGCCCTGCACGGAGCGTCTCGACATCGTGGGTGCGGTCGATCCGACGGCCCCGGTGGTGGTAGCCGGCGGCGGCGATCAGGCAGGTGGGTTCCAGCTGCTCGAACCGGGCTAGGGCTGCGTCACCTGCCAGGTCGGTACCGCAACCCGCCCACACCGCGCCGAGACTCGCGGTAGCGAGGAACGCGACGACGGCTTCGGGACGGTCCGGCAGGTAGCCGACCACGCGGTCGCCGGTCGACACGCCGGTTCGCGCCAACGTTGCCGCAAGAGCTTTCACCTGCTCTTCGAGTTCGGTCCAGGACAGCGTGCGGGTGATACCGGTTTCGTCGTGGCCGATCACGGCAGCACCGGTGCGAGGTCGAGCGAAGACCTGGGACACATAGTTGATGCGGCCACCAGGAAACCACTGTGTTCGTGGCATCACGGAGCCGTCAGTGACTGCTCGAGGTGCGGTCTCCCAGTTCATTCCGCAGAACGTGGTGACCGACCTCCAGAAGGCATCGGAGTCCCGGACGGACCATTCCCACAGCTCGGCGTAGGGCGCCCCGGGCCGGGGGCCGCCATATGTGGAGGCCAGGCGAGCGAACGAGAGGAGTGCTGGTTCTTCCATCAGTTGCTCCTGATGGGGGTCCAGGACCGTTGGCGGCGTGGCTGACCTACTCGCGCTCGTGGCAATTGTTGTGCTTCGGCTCCCGCGACGACCGTGTTGCTCAGCGCACCGATACCCTCGGCGACCAGCGTCACCACGTCGCCGGGTCGGAGCGGGGGGGCCGCCTCGGTGCTCAGATGAGCCCAGTACTCGAGAAGACATCCGGCACCGCATGTTCCGGACCCCAGCACATCCCCTGGCCGGAGTTCCGCGCCGCGAGAAGCAAACGCGATCATCTCCTCGAAAGACCACGCCATGTTCGCCGAGTTATCGCCGCCCGCAGGAAGCGGGACTCCGTTGAGTTCCACGTGGAGGTCGAGAGCCAGGCGGCCGTCCCGGCGAAACGGTTCGAGTTCGTCGGGGGTGACGATCCACGGGCCGATCGAATTGGCGAAGTCCTTGCCCTTGACCGGGCCCATGCCGAACGGGGTCACCGGCTTCATCAGGTCGCGGGCTGACCAGTCGTTGAACAACGTGAAGCCGGCGATGTGTTCGTGAGCCTGGTCCGGTGTGAGGTCTCTGCCTGCTCTGCCGATCACCACGGCCAGCTCGAGTTCGAAGTCCAGGAGTTCGCAGCCGGGTGGTACTGCTACTTCCGCGTCAGGTCCGATGACCGCGTTGGTGTTGGAGAAGTAGAACAGCGGCATCTCGTACCAGACCGGGAGGGGTTCCGTGGCGCCGAGGACGGTCAGACTGCCTTCGAGGTGTTCTTCGAAGGTCAGGAAATCCCGCAGGGTGGGGGGTTCGACAGGTGCCAACAAGTGAACATCCGACAGTGGGAGCGTCGGGCCGTCGGGGTGGTGATCGACCAACTCGAGTCGTCCCGGTGGGGAGGCTTCCAAGAGACGCGACACCGTGATGTCTGCCGCGAGGGGTTGAACGCGATCGTCGTCGACGACTGCCGCGCGGGTGCCGCCGTCGAGCTCCATGCGTGCGATCTTCATCAGTCGCTCGCCTCCGACGCGGCCGCAGCGGCATGCAGCTCGAAGTCCGCGATGCGCCCGAACTGTTGAAGCCTGTTCTCGCGGGGGCGCCTCGGATCGAGTTGTTCGTAGACGTTGAGCACATTCGCCGCGATTCGTCCCTGTTCCGACAGGTCGGCGAACCGGCTCATGTCAATGGAAGCGACAGCGTCTTCAACGGACAGTCCCTGTTCGAAACGCTTTACCGCCTCCGCCGAGACGAATTCGAGGTAGTCGCGCACCCTCGACACCCCGTTCTTGTCGGTCAGAGGCCCGTGGCCGGGGACGATGGCGACGAGTTCGAGGTCGAGAATCAGATCGCAGGCGGCAATGCACCGACTGATGGGCCCGGCCCACACGAGCGGCGCGCCCCCGATGAACAGGATGTCGCCGGTGAAAACCACCCCCGCATCGGCCACGTGGACCACGAGATCACCCGGGGTGTGGGCGGGACCGACCTGGATGAGCCTCACCTCGCGTCCACCCACATCGAGAGACAGCTCTCCGGTGAACGTTCGGGTCGGCGGGGTCGCCACGATGCCGGCGTGATCGAAGTGACCACCGACCTCTCTGATGAACTCACCGACCCGGTCCTCGCGTCCGGACATGGAGACCAGTTCGTCAACGGACGCCTCGGTCATCAGCTCTGCGGCTGCCTGGGTGGCGACGATCTCCACATCTGGCCCCGCTACGAGCTGGTTGCCGAACCAGTGATCACCATCGGAGTGGGTGTTGACGAGCGTCCGGATCGGTTGCCCGCGCAGCAGCGGCGCGTAGGCGGCCAGCATCTCGGCGGTGTGCGGGAGATCGTAGAGGGTGTCGATCAATAACGACTCCCCTGATCCGCGCACGAGACCGGTGTTGCTTTCTCCCCATCGACCCTCGGGCAGAAGCCAGGAGTGACAATGGTTCCCGAGGTCGTGAGGCCCTTTGGTGTATGTCATTCCGCTTCTCCCTCTGCGGGGACGACACGAACCGGCAGCGTGTCGAACTTCTGAACGGTCTGACTGGGACTGCGATGTGCATCGCCGGCGCGCTCGAATCGAGCCACCCGTCGCGTGAGCTCGGTCAACAGCGCCACCACTTCGAGCCGGGCGAAGGGGGAGCCGAGGCACGTGTGCAGGCCGCTGCCGAACGCGAGATGCGACTTGGCGTTCTCCCGCGTGACATCCAGCCGGTGGGGGTCGGGGAACTGGAGTGGGTCCCGGCTCGCGGCGGCGAGCAGCACAGCGACGCGGGCTCCCGCAGGGATCTCGACTCCATCGAGCTCGACAGCGCTCCGGGTCCGGCGGAAGAACGCTTTGAACGGGGCGCCGAAGCGCAGCAGCTCTTCGACGGCGTTGGGGATCAGATCGGGCCGACTCCTCAGCAGCTCCCACTGGTCGGGGTTGTCGACGAATGCGTCGATCGAGTTGCCCAGTAACGCGCCGGTCGAATCGATCCCGGCCAACCACAGGGAGGCCAGAGTCATGAGTCGCTGCGGCCCCTCGTGCTCAAGACGGCCGTCGTTGCCTCCCGAGTCGACGATCAGTCGACCGAGGCAGTGCGCAGGCATGTTGGGAAGTCCTTCCGACGCGAGCCACGTCACCGCCTCCATCACCAGGGCTGAGTGCTCCTCGGTTCCAGCGGGTTCCTCTCCTCGGCTGGTCGCGTCACTCCAGTCCGCCAGAGCCTGAGCACTTGGCGGGGTGATTCCGGTCAGCAGCGTCATGGCCTGATCGGGCATGGCCTGGGCCAGCACCTGCACTGCGTCGAACTCGCCGCGGGTGATCGCGTCCTGGGTGATTTCCGCCGCGGCCTTCTCGACACCGGGCTTGAAGGCGTCGATGGCGCGCTTGCTGAACGACGGCTGCAATGACCGGCGAATCTGGTCATGCAGCGGGGGGTCGTTCTCGATCAACGGATAGCGCTCGGTCCTGGCGGACGGAACGTTGAAGGTGACTCCGTCGCCGGACACGAACTCGGCGTGATTGCGCAAGACCTGGACGGCCTGTGCGTACCCGGAAACCATCCAGACGTCGCGGCCGGGTACATAGACGACCGGATCGTGCTGGCGGAGTCGGTCGTAGAAGCCGTACGGGTCACGTTGTGCGAGCGGCGAGTACGGGTCGAGGTCGTGATCCGGTGAGTCGGCGATGGATGCTGGATTGTTCATAATGCTCCTGTTCGAGAGAGGTTGCACTCGGGTGCAACTGTGGCCTGAGTCATAGTGTGCACCCGAGTGCATCTAAGATGCAAGGGGTACAGGAACGACGGACACGAGAAGAGGTGGGCTCCATGGCTCTCACGCCGCCATCACGCCTGATGAACCCGCGCGCCGCGCGAACGCGACAAGCTCTCTTCGACGCCGCTGCGCACCTGTTCGTCGAGCAGGGATACGAATCCACGACGATGGCCGCGATCGCCGCTGCGGCCGGCACGTCTCGCCGCACTGCGTTCAACTACTTCCCCAACAAGGGGGACATCCCCATGCTGTGGGTTCGGCAGATGGCCGATCGTGCAATCGAGCAGACCGAGGACGCGCGGTGCGGGGACGTCGCGGAGCGTATTCACGCGTACTTCCGCGCTATCAGCGAAGCGGTGGAGTCCGAACCCGAACTCAGCCGTCAGATGATGCTCGGCTGGACTGCGGCGCTCGGACCGACTCTGTACGAGTCTCAATTGCTGGCCGACGTCACTCCGCTACTGGAGGAGGGGCAACGGGCCGGACGCATCGACCAGGGGGTGGACGTTGCGGTGGCCGCCAGAGCTCTGAGCGACGTTCTTCAGGGGGCCGTCTTCAGGTGGGTGCGGGAGCCTGGAACCGTCCTCCACGACAGGGTCGACAGTGTGATCGGGCTAGTACTTCGAGCGGCGATCACGCCGACACCCGATATCGACTCCGGGCGACCGGCAGGATCAGGACGGGCTGATTAGATCTGACATCAGTCTCGGATGTGGATCTGCTCGCCCTGTGGGCTGAAGAGGGTCAGGACTTCTGATGCGGTATCGCTGCTGCCGGTGATGCAGTGCGGCTGCCGGGTGTCGAACTCGGCGGCGTCGCCCTCGACCAGAGTTGTGACCTGCGTCCCCAGGGCGAGGTCGACAGAGCCGCTGAGGACGTAGAGCCATTCGTAACCGCCGTGGGTCGCCTGCTTTGCGGGTTCTGCGTGCCGGCGGGGCGGGAGGATGATCTTGAAGGCCTGCACGGGGGCGCCGGATCGGGTCAGCGGGAGGTAGACGCGTCCGTGTTTGCGGATGGGCTTCGGGTGGATACGCGGATCCCCAGTGGGCGGCGCGCCGACGACGTCGTCGAGTGCGACTCGATAGACCTGTGCGAGGGGTATCAGCAGATCCAGGGTGGGGCGCCGGTGGCCGGATTCGAGTCGCGAGAGCGTGCTGACCGATATCCCGGTAGCCGAGGCGACGTCGGACAGCTTCATCTCGCGCCGCTGTCGCAGATCGCGGAGCCGCGGTCCGACGGCCTCCAACATGGTGGCGACGCGCCCGTCGGGTTGGTCGGAGCCATTGGGTGACGTTTGCATGTTTAGCAAGTGTAGTTGCTGTCTGTGTCGACGGCACGCATTCTTATGACCCCGCTTCCGATCAAGGACGAAGGGCCTTCGAGAGATGAGTTCGTCTGTGGTGACTGAGACAACGCGACCGTCGGTTGCGCGGTGGATTGCGCTCGCGGCGATCGCCACCGCCGCGTTGATGGTCGTGTTGGACGCCTCCGTGATCAACATCGCGCTGCCCCAGATGCAGCAGGAGTTGGGTTTCAGCGATGCTGCACGCGGATGGGCCGTGACCGCCTACGCGGTGCCCTTCGGTGGCCTGCTGCTCCTCGGCGGTCGCATCGCCGACTATGCGGGGCGCAAGCGGGTACTGATGGTGTCACTGAGCGGGTTCGCTGTGGCGTCGCTTATCGGGGGTCTGGCAACGGGCCAAGAGATGTTGATCGCGGCCCGCGCGCTGCAGGGCATCTTCGCCGCCGCGCTGGCGCCGGCGGCGCTATCCCTGGTGGCAGTCACCTTCACCGAACCGCGCGCACGGGCCCGCGCCTTCGCGGTGTTTGCCGCGACCCAGGGAAGCGGCGGCGCGATCGGGCTGCTGCTGGGCGGCGCCTTGACCGAGACTCTCGGGTGGCGCTGGTCGCTGTTCATCAACGTTCCCATCGCACTGATCGCGCTCGCCCTCGGCCTGCCGACGATCATCCGATCACGCCCCCACTCGGGCGGGCATCTCGATGTCCCCGGCGCCGTGCTCGCAACACTCGGTTCCGCCGCTCTGGTGGCGGCGTTCAGTGTGGCATCGGAACCGGGAGGCTGGGCGTCTACGACTCCGTACATCTACCTCGCGGGTGCGGGTCTCCTGCTCAGAGCGTTCGTCCGGCGGCAGCGGCGTACGAGCGATCCGCTTCTGCCGGGGCGGGTGGTGGCCGACCGGACCCGCGGCGGGGCGTATCTGATGGCGAGCTTCATGGCCGCCGGCATGTTTGGCATGTTCCTGCTGCTGCCGTATTACCTCCAGGGCCGCCTCGATTACAGTCCCCTCCTCACCGGGTTGGTCATCGTGCCGTTCAGCGTCGCGCTCGTACTGGCTTCTCTGCTCGTACCCACGCTCTTGTCGCAGGTGTCGTCCAAGACCGTGCTGGTCGGCGGAATCATCACTGCAACCATCGCAATGGCAGGCCTCGCAGTGGTCATCGCTCTGCCGGACCCGCTGGTCGGGATCCTGGCTGCGACCACGGTGATGGGCGTCGGCATCGGCTTGGTGTTCACCCCGCTCAACAGCAGCGTCGTCGCGGGCGTCGACGCCGACGATGTGGGGGTCGCCAGCGCCATGTTCAGCGTCACCCAGCAGATCGGTGGCGCCGTGGGCGTCGCGCTCCTCAACGGCGTCTACGTCATCGGTGCGTCAGCCGACGCTGCTTCCCGAGGAATCTCCCCCAACGCGTTGCGGCTTGCCTTCCTCGTCGCCACCGTCTTGTACGCCATCTCGGCGATCGTCGCGATCACCGTCATCCCCAGGAGGCAGAAGTTGACGCTCTAGCGAGCTCCCCAATGCAACAACGACATCAGATGCGCGGTCGCAGTGCCTTCGCGCCGAACCCGATACACGACGACATCGTCGCCGGAACACAAGTCGCAGGAACACAAGAGGATGGCCAGAACACATGACGACCTATGACGCGGAATTCTGGGAGCAGCACTACGTCGATACCGACCCGGCGTGGGGGACCTCCCCCAACCAGGCGATGGTCGACACGATAAGCCAGCTCTTCGCCGACGCAGGCACCGCTCTCGAACTCGGTGCCGGCCATGGCGGGGATGCGCTGTGGCTTGCGCGCGCAGGGTGGACAGTGACGGCACTCGACGTCGCGCGGACAGCGCTCGACAGAATCGCCGCGAACGCCGCACAACAGGACCTCTCGAGCCGGATAGTCACGGTCCACTGCGACGCCACCTCCCAGCCGCTACCCGGCGGGCCTTTCGACCTGGTCTTCGGAAGCTTCTTCTACGCCCCCCGACGCGACGACATCTGGCGACGAGCGGCCGACACCGTCACCCCGGGCGGGGCACTGGTCATCGTCGACCACGGTTCCAGCGCCCCATGGTCCTGGGACCCCGCCGGACACGCGCACCCGACGCCCCAGCAGGTCGCGGACGCCCTCGAGCTGGGCCCCGCATGGGAACCCGAACTCCTCGATACTCGTGCGCGCATTGCCACCGGGCCAGGCGGACAACGCGCCGAGGTCACCGACACCATCGTCGCCCTGCGACGGAAGGCGGCATGACATGACGTTGTCGACCCCCTCTCGACTGTGGCAGCCGCTCCACCTCGGAGCCGTCAGCCTCGACAACCGTCTCGTACTGGCCCCGATGACGCGCCGACGCGCCGCGGAGGACGGCACACCGACGCCGCTCATGTCCGAGTACTACGCGCAACGGTCGGGATTCGGTCTCGTGGTCACCGAAGGCATCTACCCCAGCCGGGAGGGCCGCGCCTACGCGAATCAGCCCGGTCTGGTCGACGACGCGCACGAACGCGGTTGGGCCGCCGTCACCGAGGCGGTCCACGAGCGTGGGACGCCGATCTTCGCCCAGCTCATGCACGCCGGTCGCGTCACCAGCCCGGACATCACAGGTATCCACTACGCGCTCGCCCCGTCCGCGATCCCCTACGAGGACCACCACGGCCACCACCCCGCGATCGCGACCGCAGCCACCGCCCGGGACATATCGCAGCTCATCGATGCGCATGTCGAGGCGGCCGTGCGAGCCCGAGGCGCCGGGTTCGACGGCATCGAGCTCCACGCCGCCAACGGATACCTCCTCCAGCAGTTCCTCGCCCCGTCTGCGAATCACCGCACCGACGAGTACGGAGGAACGCCGCTCCGCCGGGCACGGTTCGTCATCGATGTCGCCGAGGCCGTCGCCGACGCGATCGGCGGTGACCGCGTCGGTATCCGCGTGTCGCCCGGCGCCAACATCCAGGGGGCCCTCGAACTCGATGACGAGGACACCCGCGCCACCTACACGGCTCTCTTCGACACCCTCGGCACACGTCACCTCGCGTACGTGAGCATGATCCACCCCGACGCGGGCAGCGCCCTCGTCCGGGACATCCGGGGCATGTCGAACGCGCCGATGATCCTCAACACCGGGTTCTCCACGGTCACGGACCGGGACACTGCGGCCGAACTCGTCAGCGAGGGGCAGGTGGATGCCGTTGCCGTCGGACGTCCCGCGATCGCCAACCCCGACCTGCCCCGCCGCTGGCGAGCCGACATGGCGGAGACCGCCCCGGACCAGACGACGTTCTACGAGGGCGGCGCAACCGGATACACGGACTACCCGGTTCGGTCGTGAGGACGCCCCTGCACGTGAGGAATCGAGATCAGCGTGTCGGCGCCGACCCGGTGCGGGCTCGAGCCGTCGCCGGCCTCATCGCGACGCCGGCGGTTACCGGCGCGACCGTGTGTCCTACGTGTGCGGCCTACTGGGCCAGGAACTTGTTGACCAGGCGCGTCGCGAAGTTGGGCGAGAACTTGGAGATGTTGGCGAGCACCGTCGTCTGCTCGCCGACGCTGTAGGAGGTGCGATGAAGTCGGCGGTCGAGGGTGGTGGGATGGACGGACTGCCACACCTTCTCCGCCACCTGCTCGGGGGTGATCTTGATGCCGAGGGTCCGGGTGGTCTTGGCCTTGGGGTCCGCGAGAGCGGTCTTGGCCCACAGCGGCCAGATCCCCACCACCCGGACGCCGTGCGGTGCCCACTCGAGCTCCAACGCCTCGGTCAGGCCGGCGACGTAGAACTTGGCGGCGCTGTACGTGGCGATCCCGGGCTGACCGTAGATCGCCGACGCGGACGCGATGTTGACCAGGTGCGACCCCGGGGTGGCCTTGAGGTAGGGGAACGCGGCTTTGGCGCCGAGCGTCACGCCCAGCACATCGATGTCGATCTGGGCCTTGACCGCCTCAGCCGAGATCTCCGTCAGGTCGCCGGCGACGAGAACGCCCGCGTTGTTGTCCAGGACGTCGAGGGTCCCACCGGTGTGCGAGGTGAACTCCTCCAGCGCCCTCTCCCACTGCTGCATGTCACGGACATCGAGCTCCCCGGTGATCCAGTCGGGGTGCTTCGACTGCACCGCGGCCAGGGCGTCCTTGTCGACGTCGTACACCCCGACAGTCCAGCCCTCGCGGCCGAATCGCTCCGCCGTTGCCAGGCCGATCCCAGCCGCTCCGCCCGAGATGAAGATCGATGCCATTCCCTGTCCTCCACACGCCAGTCCGATGCGGCGTCCCGCCCGGAGTGTCCAGCACTCGACAATACCGAGCACCGGACCCGCGTGGTGGTGGTGGGGCTCGAGGGCCGCGACGCCGGTGGTGGCCGCAGTGGGGTCGGGTGTCCGGCTAGCGCTTCATGAGGGCGAAGACGCCCCACCCGAGGTACTCACGCGTGTAGCGCGCGTAGCGGGCGGGAGTGGTGGCGAGTTCCTCACGCACCTCGGTGGCGAGGTCGTCGTCGGGGTTCCGGTCGAGCCAGTGGCGCAGGTTGAGCCATTGGGCTGCTGTGTACCGGTCCCAGCTGTCCTGGTCGGCGAGCATCATCTCCACGATGTCGTAACCGAGACCCTGAAACCGCCCTATCAGGTCCGGGAGCGCCAGGAAGTCGGCGATGCCGGTGGCGTGGCAGGCGACGGCCGTCTCCTCGTCCGGTGGGGTGCGCCGCCAGTACGGCTCGCCGATCAACATCACGCCTCCCGGGCGGAGGCTCCGTTCGAGCAACTCGGTCGTCCCGGCGACACCGTTCCCGATCCAGGTGGCACCGACACATGCGGCCAAATCGACCGGCTCGTCGGCGACGTGGCCGGCGGCGTCACCGTGGATGAACTCGACACGGTCGGCGACGCCGAGTTCGGCGGCGCGGGCTCGGGCTGCCTCGGTGAAGACCGTGCTGATGTCCACGCCGGTTCCCGTGATCCCGTGATCACGCGCCCAGGTGCTCAACATCTCGCCCGAGCCGCTGGCCAGGTCCAGTGCTCGCGTCCCAGGGGTGAGTCGGAGGGCTTTGCCCAGCGCGGCGAGTTTGTCCTCGGTCAGTGGGTTGTGGATGCGGTGGCTGCTCTCGCGGATGGTGAAAATGCGGGGAAGGTCCATGACCGCGATTCACCTCCGTGGACCGCCACTCACCAGCGGCGACGGTGGTCCGACGATAGCACCGGCCGCGGGCGTCGTCGTCGCGTGAAGGCCCTCGGTCTCGACTCCCACCGGACGGACCTCACGTTTCCGCGGCGGCGGGCGACTACTCGCTGGAGCCGGTCGGCGAGGTGGCTGGCCGGGTCGTGTGAACGAGGCGGATGGGACGAGGGGAGGATCTGACACATGAGGGCAGCCTTCGACGGTGCGGTGGTCCGGCACGGGCCGACCGTCCTGCGCGTGTGCCGCGCGGTCCTGGGGTCCGGCCCCGACGCCGACGACGCCTGGTCCGAGACGTTCCTGTCCGCGCTGCGGGCCTGGCCGGACCTGCCGGAGGAGACCAACGTGGAGGCGTGGCTGGTCCGGGTCGCCCACCGCCGCGCGGTGGACGTGGTGCG
>NZ_JAALDW010000289.1:0-2053 GCF_014145055.1 Dietzia sp. DQ11-38-2 | reverse complement strand
CGCTGGCCCCGGAGTTTCACAAACGCGGTGAGAGCCTGTTCTCGCCCGACCGCTTCCACCCCAACTCCGCTGGCTACGAACTCGCCGCCGGGCTGCTGCTGCCCGCCGTGTGCGTGGCGCTCGGGGTGTGGGACGAGGTCCCGGAGGAGCAGGTACCCCACGACGCCGAGGAGGCCGCCGAGTCGCTGGAGGCCGCGGAGAGCGCCGCCGACGACGCGGAGACCGCCGCCGCGTCGGACGCACTCGACCCGGACCACACACAGCGCGAGTCGGTCGTGGCCAGGCTGACCAAGCGCCTGACCGACTTCGTCCGGACCCACGAGGACGCGGACGACGCCGACGAGAACACGTACCTGCATAATGAGGACGTGGACGGCGACCCAGAGAGCACTGGCGACGCCCGCGAGGCTGCCGACACCCTCCGCCGCCGGAGCCGGATCCTGCGCCTGGCCCGCCCCTCGCGGGACCAGTCGGACCCCGGTCACCCGACCGACCACACATAGCACTCAACTGCAACGAAGGAGCTTTCCATGCCGGAAGCCGTGATCGTCTCGTACGCCCGCTCCCCCATCGGGCGCGCAAACAAGGGGTCCCTCGTGGGCATCCGCTCCGATGACCTCACCGCCCAGATGGTCAAGGCCGCGCTGGACAAGGTGCCGTCGCTCGATCCCACCCAGATCGACGATCTCATGCTGGGCTGTGGCCTGCCGGGCGGTGAGCAGGGCTTCAACATGGGCCGCGTCGTCTCCGTACTCGCCGGCCTGGACACCGTCCCCGGCACCACGGTCAACCGCTACTGCTCCTCCTCGCTGCAGACCACCCGCATGGCACTGCACGCGATCAAGGCCGGCGAGGGCGACGTGTTCATCTCCGCCGGTGTCGAGACCGTGACCAACTTCGCCAAGGGCACCTCCGACCACTGGCCGGACACCCACAACCCGATCTTCGCCGACGCCGAGGCCCTGACCGGCACCCGCGCCGAGGGCGGCGCCCCCACGTGGACCGATCCGCGTGAGAACAACCAGTTGCCCGACGTCTACATCCCCATGGGCCAGACGGCGGAGAACGTCGCGCAGATCACCGGCATCACCCGCGAGGAGCAGGACCACTGGGGCGTGCGGTCGCAGAACCGCGCGGTCGCCGCCGTCGAGAACGGCCACTTCGCCAACGAGATCACCCCGGTCACCATGCCCGACGGCACCGTGGTCTCCACCGACGACGGCCCGCGGCCCGGCACCACCTACGAGAAGATCTCGCAGCTCAAGCCGGTGTTCCGCCCCGACGGCACCATCGCCGCCGGCAACTGCTGCCCGCTCAACGACGGCGCCGCCGCACTCGTCATCATGAGCGACACCAAGGCCAAGGAGCTCGGCCTCACCCCGCTCGCGCGCGTGGTGTCCACCGGCGTCTCGGGCCTGTCCCCCGAGATCATGGGCCTGGGCCCGGTCGAGGCCGTCAAGAACGCGCTGCGGATCGCAGGAAAGTCGATCTCCGACATCGATCTGTTCGAGATCAACGAGGCCTTCGCCGTTCAGGTGCTCGGCTCCGCCCGCGAGCTCGGGATCGACGAGGACAAGCTGAACATCAACGGTGGCGCGATCGCGCTGGGCCACCCGTTCGGCATGACCGGCGCCCGCATCACCGCCTCGCTCATCAACAACCTGCAGGCGGCGGACAAGCAGTTTGGCGTGGAGACCATGTGCGTCGGCGGTGGCCAGGGCATGGCGATGGTGCTCGAGCGCCTCAGCTGATCCCGGACCGGCCTGACTGAGCTCGCGCGCCGCAGCCCAACCCGGCCCGGCCTGGCATCGACTAGAGCGTTCCGGACACGTTTCCCTGGGGTACGTGTCCGGAACGCTCTTCTCGTCGGGTGGGCCCCGCCGCGCGTCGTTAGGTGGGCGCGCCTCCCTCGGGTTCCGCGTTCTCTCTGCCCGCCTCGGACCCACTTGCGAGTCGTGATTGGTCCATTCCGGACGCGTAACCCGAACCAAGGGGCCGCCGCCCGCCCCGCTCCGCGCTGTTCGCCAGCGCCTCATCACCTCAGCGCCACATC
>NZ_JAALDW010000288.1:0-5272 GCF_014145055.1 Dietzia sp. DQ11-38-2 | reverse complement strand
GGGATCGGCGCGGCCCTGCTGGTGTCGATCGGGACGATCCTCGCCGCCCGGACCTCCCGCGCCCGCTCGGACCGCCTCGTGCGCTGACCCGCCCGGGCCCCCGCGACAGCGCGGGCACCCGCGACAGAACGGAGCGGGCGGTGTCAGACCCCGCTCGCCACCACTTCCGGCGACGGGACCATCGAGAGATTGGCCAGCACCTCGTGGGTGGCGCGGGAGAAGTTCAGGGTGTTGAAGTGCAGGCACGGCACGCCCTCGGCGATCAGGCGCTCGCAGAGTTCCGTGGCGAACTCGATCCCCACCTCACGCACCGCGGCACGGTTCTCCTCGGGGCCGTCCCCCGCCGCCGTACGCAGCCTGTCGGACAGTCCGTCCGGCAGTGCGCACCCGGACAGCTCCACCATGCGGCGGACCTGACGCAGGCTCGTCACCGGCATGAGCCCGGGGATGACCGGTTTGACGGCCTGCTCCGGGTCCGCGGACTCCAGTCGATCCCGCAGGCGCAGATAGTGCTCGACATCCCAGAACATCTGCGTGATCGAGTACTCGGCGCCGGCGCGGAGCTTGTTGAGCAGGATCTCGGTGTCGTGATCGAGGTCGCGCGCCCGGTAGTGACCCTCGGGGAAGGAGGCGACGCCCACGTGGAGGTCACCGACCTCGTGGATCAGTCGGACGAGCTCCTCCGCGTAGTGCAGACCCTCGGGATGCGGCGTCCAGTCCCCGAGCGGGTCACCGGGGGGATCGCCCCGGAGCGCGAGGATGTTGGTGACCCCCACGTCGGCGTACATCTGGATCATCTCGCGTAGTTCGGCGATCGAATGGCCCACTGCCGTCAGGTGCGCGATGGGGACCAGGTCGGTCTCCCGCACCACCCTCTCCACCACCTTGACGGTCCGGTCGCGGGTGGAGCCGCCCGCACCGTAGGTGACGGACACGAACGCCGCCCCCAATTCGGAGAACACCGAGGCAGCGCGCCACAGACGGGCCTCCGCGGCCTCGTCCCGGGGTGGGTAGAACTCCACGGAGAACGGCACCCTGGGGATGCGCGACGAGGCGATGCGGTCCACGATGCTCGGGTGTCGGTCGCCGCCCGCCGGTACGAGGTGGGGTAGCTGGGTCACCGGACCAGGGTAGCCCGACACGCGCCGGTCCCGACCCCCGCCCGGCGACTAGGATCACGGTCACGAGGGCTGCCGGGCGGCGGCGCCCCGAAGGGATGGTGACCGTGGTCACGGCGACTCGTCCGGACGACGCGCAACGGGTGCTCGGCGCCCTCCGCCGCCATCTCGACGAGCGGCGGCGGGTGGTGTCAGGGGTCGACGACCGTGTCGACGCCCTCGCGGGACGGTTGTCGGACTTCGTCCTCAACGGCGGCAAACGGATCCGACCCCGTTTCGGCCTGGCCGGGTGGTCGGCCGCGAGCCCGGCGGACGCGACGGTCCCGGATGAGATCCTCACGGCCTGCGCCGCACTCGAGTTGATCCAGGCCTGCGCCCTCATCCACGACGACATCGTGGACGCCTCGGACACCCGTCGCGGCCGACCGACGGTCCATCGTTCGATCGAGGCGACACACCGCGACCTGGGATGGTCCGGAGACCCCGCCCGGTACGGCGTGTCGCAGGCGATTCTCGTCGGGGACCTCGCACTGGCCTGGGCGGACGAGATGTTCGTGACCTCGGGCGTCGACCCCACCGCGCTCGGCCGCGCACTGGAGCCGTGGTACGCCATGAAGACCGAGGTGCTCTCGGGGCAGATGCTGGACATCCTCGCCGAGTCCTCCGGTGCGACCGACGAGGAGACGCCGGCCCGGGTCAACCGCTTCAAGACGGCCGCATACACGGTCGAACGGCCCCTGCACATCGGTGCCGCGCTCGCCGGGGCGGAGCCGGGCACCGTCACGGCGCTGCGCGAGTTCGGGGTGGCCGTGGGGCAGGCGTTCCAACTCCGTGACGACATGCTCGGCGTCTTCGGTGATCCGGAGGTGACCGGCAAGCCGTCCGGGGACGACCTCCGAGAGGGCAAGCGGACCCTCCTGCTCGCCCGCGGTACGGCGCTGGCGCCGACCGGGGAGGCGGAATTCCTGCTCTCGGTCCTGGGCACCGATCTCGACCCCGCCGATCTCGAGCGCGCGCGCCGGATACTGGTGGACTGCGGTGCGGTGGCCTCCGTCGAGGCGGAGATCGACACCTTCACGGTCCGGGCCCTGGACGCGATCGGGTCCGACGCGGTGAGCGAGCACGGTCGGGTCACACTCCGCGCCCTGGCCGAGGCCGCCACCCGTCGACGGTCGTGACGGTGGCGCCTGATCCCACCCCGGGGGCCGTCACGTCCCACGAGTCGGATCCGTCGGTGCCGACGCGCGCCGCCCGCTCGCTCACCTCTTCTGCGCGCTCGGCCCTCACCGGGCCCTCCGGTCCCGCGCTGTACCGCGGGATGCTCGGGTCCGCACTCCTGACGCTCGGGGGTTTCGGCGCCGGGGCACTGCCGGTGGACGGTGGACCCGCCGTCGCCGTCGGACTGCTCGGGTTCACCTTCGGTCACGGTGAGATCCTGGCGCTGACGCTGTGCTGGATCGGGATCGCGCTGCTCTTCAGCGGCTGGCTCGCGCTGGGACCGCGGGCGCTGTCCGGTCGGCTCCCCACGCGGGACGCGGTGTGGGCCACTGCGCTGTGGTCGCTTCCGACACTGCCCGCGGTGCCGATGTTCAGCCGCGACGCCTGGTCGTACCTCGCCCAGGGGGCGATGACCGCCGCGGGCGTCGATCCCTACGAGTTCGGTCCCGAGGCCAACCCGGGCGCGTTCTCGGACGAGGTCAGCCCCGACTGGCAGTCGACCGCCACTCCGTACGGACCGCTCCACCTGCTGCTCATGAGGGGCGTGGTGGCCGTGTCCGGCGGCCACCCGGCGGTGGGGATCGTCATCCTGCGCGTCGCGGTGTTGTCCGCACTGGCCGCACTGACCGTTCTGCTCGTCATGGCCGCTCGCCGGACCGGCGTCGACGCGGCGGCCGCGGTCTGGTTGGCGTGCGCGTCGCCACTCGCCGTGATCCACCTGGCGGGCGGGCTGCACAATGAGATCTTCCCGCTCGTCGCCTGCCTCGGGGCGGTAGTCCTCACCCTCGACGGTCGCGTGACCTGGGCGGGGGCGGCGATCGGGATCGCAGTGGCCTTCAAGGCGACCGCCGTGATCGTGGCCCCGTTCCTGCTGTGGATCACGCTGTCGCGACGCCGCGACGACCCGGTTGTCGCCAGACCGACGCTCAGGGCGCTCGGCGACACGGCGCTGGCCGCGGCGGTCGCGATGGCCGTGCTCGGGCTGACCACCCTCGGGTCCGGTACCGGAGTCGGATGGTTCGACGCGATCGCCGTGTCCGACAGGGTGATCAACTACCTCAGCGCACCGACGGCGGCAGCGCATCTCATCCACGCGGTCACCGACTCCCCCGGGTTCGAGGACGTGCTGGCAGTGGCACGACAGGTCGGGCGGGTGGTCCTCGCCGTGGCGCTGGTGGCCGTGTGGTGGCTCCATCGCCGGGACCGGAGAACGGCGCTGCGGGGAATCATGCTGGCGCTGCTGGCCTTCGTCGTACTGAACTCGCTCGCCTGGCCCTGGTACTACGTGTGGGTGGCCGCGTTCTGGGTTCTGGCGAGGCCGGGGCCACGAGCCACCACCGCCGCGGTCGGAACGACCGTGTTCCTGGTCATGGCGATAGGACCCAACGGATCGACCAGCCTCTACAGCCCGGTGCTCTCCGGGGTCGCGGTGCTCGCCTCCCTGGCGGTGGCCGGGTGGTGGTGGCGGACCACCAGCGGGATCAGAACGCCATCGCCTGAGCGCGCCGGATGACCTCCCGGGCGCGGTGACCGTGGAGTGCGTCCGCGGGCCGACCCGGCAGGCTGTCGTCCTCCGTGAAGAGCCACCGCAGGATCTCCTCGTCGCGGTAGCCGCCGTCCCGCAGGACCGAGACGAGACCGGGCAGGAACCGCACCACCTCGTCGTCGTCGTCCAGGAAGACCGCGGGGACCACCACCACGCCGCCACGCTTGACGGCGATCAGTCCCCCCTCACGCAGCAGGTCGTGTACACGGGTGACCGGGATCCCCAGTCGACTCGACACCTCGGGCAGATTGATCGTCTCGATGTCCCCGGGCAGGACGTCATCACAATGCGGAACGGTACTCACGGCGACCACGTTAGTCCCAGCGAGGCCCGGCGGTCACCACCGCGGGGACCCCTGCCGGGCGCGCCGCCCGGTCGCATGCCGATATCGCGACGCCGGCGGGCAGAATGGACTCCATGACCACTCACGACGGGCAGCTTCCAGGGCCGGGCACGGTGCTCGACGGGCGCTACCGGCTCGACGCCGTGATCGCCCGGGGCGGGATGTCGATCGTCCACCTGGCCACTGACGAACGGCTCGACCGTCACGTCGCCGTCAAGTTGTTGGATCCCGCCCTCGCCGGAGATCGGGCCTTCGTCGACCGGTTCACCCTCGAGGCCCGCTCGGCCGCTCGACTGTCCGACCCGGGCATCGTCCAGGTCTTCGACCAGGGGGTCGAGGGGGACACCGCCTTCCTCGTCATGGAACTGGTCCCGGGCGGGACCCTGCGCGAGCTCCTCGACGAGCGCGGACCCATGCCCCCCTACGCGGCCGCCGCCGTACTGCGCCCACTGCTCGGCGCTCTGCGCGAGGCTCACGCGGCCGGGTTGGTGCACCGCGACATCAAGCCCGAGAACGTCCTCATCTCGACGACCGGTGCCGTCAAGCTCGCCGACTTCGGCCTCGTGCGTGCGGTGGCCGAGTCCAGAGCGACCTCCCGGAGTGTCGTGATGGGCACCGCCGCCTACCTCTCCCCCGAGCAGATCTCCGGAACCGACACCGATGGACGCTCCGACCTCTACTCACTCGGCGTCCTCGCCTACGAGATGCTCACCGGGGAGCCCCCGTTCAGCGGGGACAACTCGATCGCCGTGGCCTACCGTCGCCTGGACACCGACGTCCCCGCCCCGTCCGACCAGTCCGATTCCGTGGCAGAGGACCTCGACCACCTGGTCCTCCGGGCGACGCGCCGCAGCCGCGAGGACAGGTACCCGGACGCGGCGGAGATGCTCGACGACCTCGACCGGGCCGCCGAGATCGGACGTTTCCCCACCTACGTCGTCCCCGCACCGCAGCAGTCGTCCTGGTCCAGGGCCCGGGCTGCCGCCGCCCGATCGGCGCCCGACGGCGCGGCGGAGTTCGACGCCGCCGATCGCGAGAGCGGTGAGG
>NZ_JAALDW010000287.1:0-2650 GCF_014145055.1 Dietzia sp. DQ11-38-2 | reverse complement strand
CGTCCCGGGCGGCGGCCGCGGCCAGTGCCAGCAGGGGATCCGGTTCGTCGTCGACCGGGGGCAGGGCGCACCCTCCGGCGAGCGCCAACCCGGTGGCGACCGCGGTCACGGCGACGAACCGTCGGCGCGACACGGGGGCGGTGAAGGAATCGGGCACCCCGACATCCTGCCAGGGCCCGTCGGTAGCCGGTCCCGGGGGCGGTACAGTGATCCGGCCCGTCCGCAACCCGGATCGGCACCCACCAGCCGCGACGCCAGGAGCACAGTGATCGTCCCCGAGCCCGACAGGGCGCACATCCGCAGAGCGGTCGTCGACCGCGGACTCGAACTCGAGGAGATCCGGGAGGACTCCCGGGCGGCCGACTGGCACGTCACCGTCGTCGTGGCCGGCGACTCCGGTGTGACCCTGGACGATCTCGCGAGCCTGTCGACCGATCTCGATGCCGTCGCCGAGCAGTGGGGGGCACCCGACCAGGCGGTGACGTTCGAGGTGACGAGCCGCGGCGTGGACGCCCCTCTGGAGGCTCCCCGGCACTGGAGACGGGCACGCGGACGCCAGGTCGACCTGACCTACGTCGAGGGGGTCGGCGGTCCGGCCCGTGGGCGGATCGGTGACCTCGACGAGGAGAACGGGACCGTACGGCTGGTCTCGAGGTCGGGTCGTGGGATGCGTGTGGACTCGGTACCGTTGGACGGCGTGGCACGCGCTGTGATCCGGGTCGAGTTCCGTCCCGCTCCGGAGGACGAACTCGCCCTCCTGTCGGAGCCCGCGAACCCCGGACGTGGCGGGCGAGAAGGAGAAGACAGTTGAACATCGACATGGCGGCGCTGAACATGTTGTCCCAGGAGCGGGAGATCCCGTTGGACGACCTGGTGCGGACCCTCGAGAACGCCCTGCTCACCGCGTACAAGCGCACCGAGGATGCGCACCGAGTCGCGAGGATCCAACTCGACCGGAAGGCCGGGACCGTCACCGTGATGGCCGCCGAGGTCGACGAGGAGGGGAACCGGATCGGCGAGTTCGACGCCACGCCCTCCGATTTCGGCCGGGTGGCGGCGGCGACGGCCCGGCAGATCATCCTCCAACGCCTGCGGGAAGCGGAGACCGAGCGGATCTACGGCGACCTCGTGGCCCGCGAGGGCGAGGTGGTCAGCGGGGTCATCCAGTCGGACTCACGCGCGAACGCCCGAGGGATCGTCGTCGTGCACATCGGACCCGAGAACGGAGGGACCGAGGGCACCATCGCTCCGGCCGAACAGGTCCCCGGCGAGACCTACGAGCACGGTGCGCGCATCAAGTGCCACGTGGTGGGGGTCCACAAGGGTCCGCACGGTGCCTCGGTCTCGCTGTCCCGTACCCACCCCGACCTCGTCCGTGGCCTGTTCGCCCTGGAGGTCCCCGAGATCGGCGACGGTTCGGTCCGGATCTCGGCGATCGCGCGCGAGGCCGGCCACCGGACCAAGATCGCGGTGGAGACCACCGTGTCGGGCCTCAACGCCAAGGGCGCGTGCATCGGGCCCAACGGCGCCCGCGTACGGGCGGTGATGTCGGAACTGAACGGCGAGAAGATCGACATCGTGGACTTCGACGAGGACCCGACGGTCTTCGTCGGCAACGCGCTGTCGCCTGCCAAGGTGATCTCCGTGACCGTGGCGGACGCCGAGACCAGGGCGGCGCGGGTCGTGGTCCCCGATTATCAGCTCTCACTCGCGATCGGCAAGGAGGGTCAGAACGCCCGCCTGGCCCATCGCCTGACACAGTGGCGGATCGACATCCACAGCGACGCGGAGTGACCTCCGGCGCGTGCGCGGTCCACGCGGTCGGGCGCGCCGTTAGTCTCGAGGGTCGACGACCTGTAGACTCATCTGATGTCACAGTGACTTCACGTTCACCCACTCGCGTGGGGGTGCGGTGAGAAACCGAGGCGGCCTCATGCAGGTGCGACACGACCAGCAGCAGGGCGCGGCCGAGGTGCGGGGTCCGGTTCGGACCTGCGTCGGCTGTCGCCGCCGGGATTCAGATTCCCGGCTCCTGCGGATCGTCCTCGATCCACGGGCGGCAGCCCTCTCGCCGGACCCCGCCCGGCGAGCGGTCGGACGGGGAGCCTGGGTGCACCGTGACCAGCGGTGCATCGCGACAGCACTCGACCGCAAGGCCTTCACGAGGTCACTGCGGGTCACCGGGAACGTGTCCCACGACGCGATCTCGGAGGTGCTCGAGACGCTATCGTCGTGAGCACGAGACCACCCGTCGGCCGCATGGGCCGATCGGGGGAGCACATGAGAAGGAACGGACCAGACACGATGAGCACACCGTGAAGCTCCAGCGATGAACGTCCATCGAATGTAGACCGAGGTCGCGCGGCCAGCCCTGCCGTGGAGACCTCGCAGTGAGGAGAGCAGTGGCAGGCAAGCCCCGTGTACACGAACTGGCAAAAGAGTTCGGTATCACCAGTAAAGAACTTCTGACGAAACTCCGCGATCAGGGGGAGTTCGTCAAATCCGCGTCCTCGACCCTCGAGGCGCCGGTCGTCCGTCGCCTCCGCGAGTCGCACGCACCGGCGGGCGGTGGATCCGACGCCGCGGCCTCGACGCCCGGCACGGGTGGGTCGACGGCACCCAAGCCCGGCGGGACCTCCAAGCCCTCGCC
>NZ_JAALDW010000286.1:4140-17635 GCF_014145055.1 Dietzia sp. DQ11-38-2 | reverse complement strand
CACCACCCCAACCGACGCCGCCCTGAGGTGGGCGATACTGTTGCCCAGCTGCTTGATCCGAGAGTAGGCCCGGTGCCGTGAAAGTTCCGCTCGACCGATCCTCCCTCGAGCGCCGGCAAGTGTGGGTCTACGCGGCGGCCATCGTCGTCGGTCTCGCGTTGGGCAGCAGAGCGTCGGGTGCGGGGACTGTGGCCGAGGCGCTCTTGTGGCCGACCCTCGGCCTCTTGCTCTACGCCACATTCCTTCAGGTTCCGCTGTTGGACCTGGCCACGGCATGGCGTGACCGTCGGTTCACGGCGGCGGTGGTGGTGGGCAACTTCATCGTGATGCCACTCGTCGTGTGGGCCATGGTTCCAGTGCTTCCGGACGACCCCGGTGTCCGACTGGGAGTGTTGTTGGTGTTGCTCGTGCCGTGTACCGATTGGGTCATCAGCTTCACCCAGATGGCGGGGGGAGACGTCGCGCGCGCGATCGCGGTGACCCCCGTGAACCTGGTGCTCCAGCTGATGCTGCTACCCGTCTACCTGATGGTGATGGCACGCGAGGAGGTCGCAGGCCTGGTCACGGTCGATGTGGCGGCTTCGGCGCTCGGAGTCGTCGTGTTGCCGCTGATCGCCGCCGTCCTGACGGAGAAGTGGCTGGATGCTCGGCAGCGAGGGCACGCGATTCGCGAGCGGTGGGCCTGGGCTCCGGTCCCTCTCCTCGCAACCGTCATGTTCCTGATCGCGACGGCGCAGGTGCACGCGGTGCTCGGCGCGCTGGCTGTCCTTCCACTCGTGGCTCCGGTGTTCGTGGCGTTCCTTGTGGCGGCGGGGCTGACCGCCAAAGCGCTCGCGATGGTCTTCACGCTCCCGGTCTCACAGGCCCGGACGCTCGCCTTCGGATTGGGGACCCGGAACTCCTTCCTCGTCCTACCGATCGCGCTTTCCCTGCCGCAGGGGTTCGACGTCGCGGCCATCGTCGTCGTGATGCAATCCCTCGTCGAGCTGCTCGGGATGATCGTGTTCGTGTGGCTGGTTCCGATCGCCTTCGCGAGGAGTTCGAACGACGCTCCGAGGTGATGAGCTCACATCGGATCGTCCACTGCCGGACCGGATCCCTCTACAGGCCGAACGCTCGACAGGACGAACGCCGGGGATGTCGGGGCGCCCGCCAGGATGTCTGTCTGGCCGCGGTGAATGTCGGGGAACTCACAGCACCGCGCGGAGGGCGTGGGGCAGTGTGGTGACCCCGTCCGCCGCCAGAAAATGTCCCGCTCCCGGGACCACGGCAGCCGACGTACCGAGAAGCCGAGCAAGGCGGTCGGTGAGCTCGACAGGCACGTGGGTGTCGTCGTCGGACCGCACGATCGTCAGGGACCCGATGTGCTCCCGGATCCCTGCGAGGTCCACCCCGTCGCCGATGAAGTCGTCAAGTGCCGGGAGTGCAGGCAAGGTGTCCACGAAGCCCGAGACGAGGACGAGTGTGCCCACCTGCCACGGGCCGGTCAGCGATGCGAGATGCCGGAGAACGGCAAGGCAACCGAGGCTGTGCGCGACGACCACGGTCTCTTCCCCGGGTGTGCCGAGCTCTCTGGCTACGGTCGCCGCCCACTGGTCGCGGGAAGGGGCACTGGAGTTCGGCAAGGCGGGTACTCGCGTGGGGATCCCGGCGTCAGTGAGGCGTTCAGCGAGCCACTCGAACCAATGATCCCGGGGAGATGCGGCGTAGCCATGGAAGATCACTGCACGCCTGCTCGTGGTCGATGTCATGTGAAGGCACGCTAGACCTCTTCACGTCGCGGAGGGAGCTCCCCCACCTGATCAGGGCGTCCGTGGGACCGGGTGGGCGGAACCGCCCGGGTGCGTGCAGGGACCCACCCGGCGGGACGGTGGGAGACATGCGGCTTCCACGGGCTGTCGCGGATGCCCTTGAGTGCCGAGCTGACGGAACCGGCGCTGGGATGAATGACAACGGCGTGGGTACAGCCCCACCTCGAGCCGGGACGGCAACGCGCTGGGTGCCCGATCACCCTCCATCCAGTCATGATCCGCACGCCAGCCGGAGGGAACTCGCCGCGGTCACCGCCGTGGAGCGCTGCCCAGCAGGGCCGGCTCGCCGGTAGGGACGCCGGTGAGGATGCGGCCCGCTGACCACGCCCGTACGCGAACCTCACCGTGGTGGACCGGGCGGGAACGCTGACGGTCGCCGGGGGCGCGATCACGCCAGCTATAGCCCTGAACAGGCGATTTGGTGTTCTGTTGGGGCGCGTGTAACTTTATCGGAGCCGCCAGGGAGCGGGGATCGAGCCGACAAGCTCGAGCCCACGTTGCGGGCGGTGGCTTCACGCAAGGGGAGCGAGGGATCGGGTTGACCGATCGACTTCGGTCCGCTAGAGTAGTCAAGCCTCTCCCGCTCGGGAGTGGCGAATTCACCCCAACGCTACGTGGCAGCACTGCCGCATGGGGTTGGTGTGTGGGTGTTGTTTGAGAACTCAACAGTGTGTTTTGTTTGTGATAGTGCCAAATTTTTTGTTTGGTTGCGACCCTTTCACATCCCTGTCGTGGGGGTCGCGTTTTTTGGAAACAGCCAGTTTTTTGGTTTGTTTTTTGCTTGGATTGTGCTTTTTGTAGTGCTGAGAAGCTTTTATGGAGAGTTTGATCCTGGCTCAGGACGAACGCTGGCGGCGTGCTTAACACATGCAAGTCGAACGGTAAGGCCCTTTCGGGGGTACACGAGTGGCGAACGGGTGAGTAACACGTGGGTAATCTGCCCTGCACTTCGGGATAAGCCTGGGAAACCGGGTCTAATACCGGATATGAGCTCCTGCCGCATGGTGGGGGTTGGAAAGTTTTTCGGTGCAGGATGAGTCCGCGGCCTATCAGCTTGTTGGTGGGGTAATGGCCTACCAAGGCGACGACGGGTAGCCGGCCTGAGAGGGTGATCGGCCACACTGGGACTGAGACACGGCCCAGACTCCTACGGGAGGCAGCAGTGGGGAATATTGCACAATGGGCGGAAGCCTGATGCAGCGACGCCGCGTGGGGGATGACGGTCTTCGGATTGTAAACTCCTTTCAGTAGGGACGAAGCGAGAGTGACGGTACCTGCAGAAGAAGCACCGGCCAACTACGTGCCAGCAGCCGCGGTAATACGTAGGGTGCGAGCGTTGTCCGGAATTACTGGGCGTAAAGAGCTCGTAGGCGGTTTGTCACGTCGTCTGTGAAATCCTCCAGCTCAACTGGGGGCGTGCAGGCGATACGGGCTGACTTGAGTACTACAGGGGAGACTGGAATTCCTGGTGTAGCGGTGAAATGCGCAGATATCAGGAGGAACACCGGTGGCGAAGGCGGGTCTCTGGGTAGTAACTGACGCTGAGGAGCGAAAGCATGGGGAGCAAACAGGATTAGATACCCTGGTAGTCCATGCCGTAAACGGTGGGCGCTAGGTGTGGGGTCCTTCCACGGATTCCGTGCCGTAGCTAACGCATTAAGCGCCCCGCCTGGGGAGTACGGCCGCAAGGCTAAAACTCAAAGGAATTGACGGGGGCCCGCACAAGCGGCGGAGCATGTGGATTAATTCGATGCAACGCGAAGAACCTTACCTAGGCTTGACATATACAGGACGACGGCAGAGATGTCGTTTCCCTTGTGGCTTGTATACAGGTGGTGCATGGTTGTCGTCAGCTCGTGTCGTGAGATGTTGGGTTAAGTCCCGCAACGAGCGCAACCCCTGTCTCATGTTGCCAGCACGTTATGGTGGGGACTCGTGAGAGACTGCCGGGGTCAACTCGGAGGAAGGTGGGGATGACGTCAAATCATCATGCCCCTTATGTCTAGGGCTTCACACATGCTACAATGGCTAGTACAGAGGGCTGCGAGACCGTGAGGTGGAGCGAATCCCTTAAAGCTAGTCTCAGTTCGGATTGGGGTCTGCAACTCGACCCCATGAAGTCGGAGTCGCTAGTAATCGCAGATCAGCATTGCTGCGGTGAATACGTTCCCGGGCCTTGTACACACCGCCCGTCACGTCATGAAAGTCGGTAACACCCGAAGCCGGTGGCCTAACCCTTGTGGAGGGAGCCGTCGAAGGTGGGATCGGCGATTGGGACGAAGTCGTAACAAGGTAGCCGTACCGGAAGGTGCGGCTGGATCACCTCCTTTCTAAGGAGCACTCACCATGCCTGTTGGGTGTGGTCAGAGTTTGCGCCTGGTTCGCGTCCGAGTGTGGCGCGCCGGGTGGCTCATTGGGTGGAACACTATCGCGTAGGACTCGCCTTGATCTTCGGGCGTCGGCTCAGGGCCGGCGTGTGGGGGGAGCGTGGTCCGGATGAAACACACTGTTGGGTGTCTGAGACAACACCGTTGGGCCTGGTTTGTGCTGGGTCTGGTTGTTTCTGGTGGCACTGATTCCCGAGATGTCCTGGCTGGTTGGCTGGGGTGTGGGTGGGGTTGGTGTGTGTTGTTTGAGAACTGCACAGTGGACGCGAGCATCTTTAATTGTTTGTGAATGTAAGTGTGTAAGAGCACACGGTGGATGCCTTGGCACCAAGAGCCGATGAAGGACGTAGGAGGCTGCGATAAGCCTCGGGGAGCTGCCAACCGAGCTGTGATCCGAGGGTGTCCGAATGGGGGAACCCAGCGCGCGTGATGGCGTGTTACCCGCATCTGAATACATAGGGTGTGTGGAGGGAACGCGGGGAAGTGAAACATCTCAGTACCCGCAGGAAGAGAAAACAACAGTGATTCCGTCAGTAGCGGCGAGCGAACGCGGAAGAGGCTAAACCGCATGCGTGTGATACCCGGCAGGGGTTGCGTGTGTGGTGTTGTGGGGCATGATGTCCTGGTTCTGCCGGATCAGGCGCTTGATAGTCCGCGGGTTAGGGGAACGACTTGGAAGGGTCGGCCGTAGAGGGTGAGAGTCCCGTACCTGAAAACTTTGTGGCTGGGCGATTTGTGTTCCCAAGTAGCAGCGGGCCCGTGAAATCTGCTGTGAATCTGCCGGGACCACCCGGTAAGCCTAAATACTCCTTGGTGACCGATAGCGGATTAGTACCGTGAGGGAATGGTGAAAAGTACCCCGGGAGGGGAGTGAAATAGTACCTGAAACCGTGTGCTTACAATCCGTCAGAGGCCTTTCGGGGCTGATGGCGTGCCTTTTGAAGAATGAGCCTGCGAGTTAGTGGTATGTCGCGAGGTTAACCCGTGTGGGGAAGCCGTAGCGAAAGCGAGTCCTAATAGGGCGATCGTAGTGGCATGCTCTAGACCCGAAGCGGAGTGATCTACCCATGGCCAGTGTGAAGCGACGGTAAGACGTCGTGGAGGCGCGAACCCACTTAGGTTGAAAACTGAGGGGATGAGTTGTGGGTAGGGGTGAAAGGCCAATCAAACTCCGTGATAGCTGGTTCTCCCCGAAATGCATTTAGGTGCAGCGTCGCATGTTTCACCTCGGAGGTAGAGCTACTGGATGGCCGATGGGCCCTACAAGGTTACTGACGTCAGCCAAACTCCGAATGCCGAGGTGTGAGAGTGTGGCAGTGAGACTGTGGGGGATAAGCTTCATAGTCGAGAGGGAAACAGCCCAGATCGCCGGCTAAGGCCCCTAAGCGTGTACTAAGTGGAAAAGGATGTGGGATCGCTGAGACAGCCAGGAGGTTGGCTTAGAAGCAGCCACCCTTGAAAGAGTGCGTAATAGCTCACTGGTCAAGTGGTCCTGCGCCGACAATTTAGCGGGGCTCAAGTACACCGCCGAAGCCGCGGCACTCACACGAGAACCTCCTCCGGGCAGGTGTGTGGGTGGGTAGGGGAGCGTCGTGTGGCCATAGAAGCGTCGGAGTGATCCAGGCGTGGAGGCCACACGAGTGAGAATGCAGGCATGAGTAGCGAATGACGAGTGAGAAACTCGTCCGCCGAATGATCAAGGGTTCCTGGGTCAAGCTAATCTGCCCAGGGTGAGTCGGGACCTAAGGCGAGGCCGACAGGCGTAGTCGATGGACAACGGGTTGATATTCCCGTACCCGTGTATGCGCGCCCATGGTGAATCAGTGATACTAACCGCCCTGAACGTCCTGGAGCATCCTTCGGGATGACGTGGACTGGATGCGCGGGACCTGATCTGGTAGTAGCCAAGCGATGGGGTGACGCAGGAAGGTAGCTGGGCCAGTCAGTGGTTGTACTGGTGTAAGAGTGTAGGCCGTGACATAGGCAAATCCGTGTCACATGAAGGCTGAGACTTGATGCGTACCCGTTGTGGGGAATTCAGTGATCCTATGCTGCCGAGAAAAGCCTCTAGTGAGTTCATACACGGCCCGTACCCCAAACCGACACAGGTGATCAGGTAGAGAATACCAAGGCGATCGAGAGAACTGTGGTTAAGGAACTCGGCAAAATACCCCCGTAACTTCGGGAGAAGGGGGGCCATGCCCGGTGAACACCCTCGCGGTGGGAGCTGGGTGTGGTCGCAGAGACCAGAGAGAAGCGACTGTTTACTAAAAACACAGGTCCGTGCGAAGACGTAAGTCGATGTATACGGACTGACGCCTGCCCGGTGCTGGAAGGTTAAGAGGACCGGTTAGCCGCAAGGCGAAGCTGAGAATTTAAGCCCCAGTAAACGGCGGTGGTAACTATAACCATCCTAAGGTAGCGAAATTCCTTGTCGGGTAAGTTCCGACCTGCACGAATGGCGTAACGACTTCTCTGCTGTCTCGACCACAGACTCGGCGAAATTGCATTACGAGTAAAGATGCTCGTTACGCGCGGCAGGACGAAAAGACCCCGGGACCTTTACTATAGCTTGGTATTGGCGTTCGATTCGGTTTGTGTAGGATAGGTGGGAGACTGTGAAGCATGCACGCCAGTGTGTGTGGAGTCGTTGTTGAAATACCACTCTGATCGTATTGGACGTCTAACCTCGGCCCATGATCTGGGTTAGGGACAGTGCCTGGTGGGTAGTTTAACTGGGGCGGTTGCCTCCCAAAGAGTAACGGAGGCGCCCAAAGGTTCCCTCAGCCTGGATGGCAATCAGGTGTTGAGTGCAAGTGCACAAGGGAGCTTGACTGTGAGACTGACACGTCGAGCAGGGACGAAAGTCGGGACTAGTGATCCGGCACCGGCAAGTGGAAGCGGTGTCGCTCAACGGATAAAAGGTACCCCGGGGATAACAGGCTGATCTTCCCCAAGAGTCCATATCGACGGGATGGTTTGGCACCTCGATGTCGGCTCGTCGCATCCTGGGGCTGGAGTAGGTCCCAAGGGTTGGGCTGTTCGCCCATTAAAGCGGCACGCGAGCTGGGTTTAGAACGTCGTGAGACAGTTCGGTCTCTATCCGCCGCGCGCGTAAGAAACTTGAGGAAGGCTGTCCCTAGTACGAGAGGACCGGGACGGACGAACCTCTGGTGTGCCAGTTGTTCCACCAGGAGCATCGCTGGTTAGCTACGTTCGGAAGGGATAACCGCTGAAAGCATCTAAGCGGGAAGCCTGTTCCAAGATGAGGTTTCTCACCACCTTGCGTGGTTAAGGCCCCCCACAGACCATGGGGTTGATAGGCCGGAACTGGAAGCGCAGCAATGCGTGGAGGTGACCGGTACTAATCGGCCGAGGGCTTACACACACTCAAGCCAAAAGAATCGCACCGCGTCCACTGTGCAGTATCTGAAACAACACACCCCCCGCACCACCGCGGGTCGGGCCTTGTTTCACAGAGTTACGGCGGCCATAGCGGCAGGGAAACGCCCGGTCCCATTCCGAACCCGGAAGCTAAGCCTGCCAGCGCCGATGGTACTGCACTCGAGAGGGTGTGGGAGAGTAGGTCACCGCCGAACACAACTTCACACGAGAGCCCCCGAGACCGCCCCACCGCGGCCCCGGGGGCCCTCGTCATTTCACCCCACACCCACCACCCCAACCGACGCCGCGCCGAATACCCGCTTCGCCAGGTCCGATCCACGAAGCCCTTCGAGGGCGACCACGTCGCCTCGAGCGTCGGAGAGCGGCACACGCCAGTTCGGATACTCCTCTGACGTCCCGGGCATGTTGACCGGGCGGCGATCACCGACGAGGTCGGCCACCGACACCGCGTAGAGAAGAGATGGTGCCGCGGCCAGGAATGCGTGGAGCGCCACCACCAGATCCTCCGTGCTGGCGCCCTCGAGTAAGTCGCGCCGTCTGACCGCCTCGGTGTACGACCCGATCTCGGAGGCCGCGTCGGCGCGCTCCTGTTCGACATCGCCCGTCAGCTGGCCCAGTTCCTCGCGGACATCCACATGCACGAGGTCGACATACCCCGCAGTCGGCGGGAGGTCGTGAGTGGTCACCGACGCCATGCAGAGCCGGCGATAGTCCTCGGGGGGCACCGGCTGGGAGTCCTGCTGCTCGAACCACATCACCGAGGTGCCCAACACCCCGCGCTCGGACAGTTCCTCCCGGACCCCGGGTGCGACGGTCCCCAGGTCCTCTCCCACGATGACCGCGCCGGCACGCGACGCCTCCAGCGCGAGAACGCCGATCATCGCCTCGTGGTCATAGTTCACGTACGTCCCCTCGGTGGGCGGGAGCCCCGACGGGATCCACCAGAGCCGGAACAGACCCAGGATGTGGTCGATCCGTATCCCGCCCGAGTCGCGCAGCGCGGCGCGGACGATGTCCCGGAAGGGCCGGTACCCCTCCTCGGCGAGAGCATCGGGCCGCAGCGGGGGCTGGGACCAGTCCTGGCCCAGCTGGTTATAGACGTCCGGTGGCGCGCCCACGGTGACCCCGCGGGCGAGTGACCGGCGGAGCGCCCAGGCGTCGGCGCCGGTGGGATGCACCCCGACGGCCAGATCGTGGAGGATCCCCAGCCGCATTCCCGCCGACAACGCGGCGCGCTGCGCACCAGCGCGTTGCTGCGCGACCTGCCACTGCAGCCACTGGTGGAATCGGACCTCCCGCGCGTGGTCGGTGGCGAAACGCGCCACGTCGTCGGAATCCGGGTCCTTCAGCGCTGCGGGCCACCGCGACCAGTCCGGGCCCCACTCGGACGCCAGAGCACACCACGTGGCGAAACGGAACAGTCCGGGCTCCTGCTCGTCGGCGAAGTCGTCGAACGCCCGGGCCCGGTCCTCCGTGAGAGGCGCGGCGAATACCACCCGGAGCGCCTCGAGTTTGCTTCCCCACGAGGAGTCGCGGTCGATGGTGTCCTCGGTGTTCCTCTGCCGCTGCCCGGCCGCGAGGTCATCGACCACCTGCATCTCCTCGGGTGGGAGCGAGGCGTATTCCGGGATCAGCTCGGGCCGGAGGTACAGCGGTGAGGCGAACCGCCGTGTGGTCGGGAGGTACGGGGACGGCTCCACCGGCGGGAGCGGTTCCCCGGCGTGCATCGGATTGACCAGGACGAAGTCGGCGCCGAGGTCCCGCCCGGCCCAGTCGGCGAGGTCGGCGAGGTCCGACAGGTCACCGACCCCCCACGACGTGTCGGACCGGACCTGGTAGAGCTGCGCGGCCAGCCCGACACCCCGGCGCCGTCCGAGATCCGGGGGGACCGGTATGGACCGCGGGGACACCACCAGGGCGGCTTCGACGACCCGCGGCTCCCCCGCCGACGGGCCGGTGCCGTCGAACGAGTCCGTGACGACGGCGACCAGGCGGTGCCACCCTAGGGGGAGCGCGTCGGGCAGCTCCAGATCGAATCGGTCGACTGGCGTCCCATCGACACTCCTCGACTCCTCCGCGGCGGCGGGGAGCACCAGGTCGAGCGGGTCGGACGAGTCCTCGAGGTGGACGGACAGCCCCACAGAGGTTCCACGGGGTACATGGACGGCGCACAGGGCCCCCGAGCCCTGCCTCGTCACGATCGTCGGGGGGAGCACCCGGCGCCACGGCCGCAGACGAACCTCCTCGAGCGCCGCGCTGACCGAGCCACCGCCCTCGTCGTCGTCCTCACCGACCGGGATGCCCATCGCGGCGAGAACCGCACGCAGCGTCCGGGCGGGGATCTCGCGGCGGATACCGCGGGCGTCCTCGTAGCTCGTGGCCACGCCGCACCTCTCGGCGAGCTCTACCAGGGCGGGGGGAACGGCGTCGGTCACGGTCACGGGGTCCTCGCGTCGGGTCGGGAGGCGCCGTCTACCGGGCGCCGCGGACGGTCACGGTCCACTGTGCCACCGGAGCGCCCCGGGCGCGGATCGTGAAAAACGGACCACACTCCGAGCGGGGGCGAGGGACCACGTACGCTGACCTCGAACACGTATCAGTTCCGCCCAGAGAAAGGCCGTGGACAACCCATGACCGAGGCATTCATCTACGACGCCATCCGGACTCCGCGAGGCAAGGGCAAGCCCGGCGGCGCTCTGCACGGGGTCAAGCCGATCGACCTGGTCGTCGGTCTCATCGAAGAGATGCGGCGTCGGTTCCCCGACCTCGACGAGAACCGGATCTCGGACATCATCTACGGGATCGTCACCCCGCTCGGGGACCAGGGCATGGATCTGCCGCGGATCGCCGCGCTGGCCGCCAAGATGCCCGACACCGTCGCCGGTGTGCAGATCAACCGGTTCTGCGCCTCCGGCCTGACCACCATCAACATGGCCGCCCAGAAGATCCGCTCCGGTTGGGACGAGGTCGTCCTCGCCGGCGGCGTCGAATCCATGTCGCGCGTGCCGATGGGCACCGACGGCGGCGCCTGGGCCCTGGATCCGGCGACGAACTACGACACGTACTTCTCCCCGCAGGGGATCGGGGCCGACCTCATCGCCACGCTCGAGGGGTTCACCCGTGAGGACGTGGACCGCTACGCCGAGCGCTCGCAGCGACTCGCCGCCCGCGCGTGGGAGGAGGGCCGGTTCGCCAAGTCGGTCGTCCCGGTCAAGGACATCAACGGCGTCACCATCCTCGACCACGACGAGCACATGCGACCGGGCACCACGGTCGAGGCGCTCGCCGGCCTCAAGCCCTCGTTCGCCATGGTCGGCGACATGGGCGGTTTCGACGCCGTCGCGCTGCAGAAGTACCACTGGGTCGAGAAGATCAACCACGTCCACCACGGTGGCAACTCCTCCGGCATCGTCGACGGCGCCGCCCTCGTGGTGGTCGGGTCGGAGAAGGCCGGCAAGGAGATGAACATGACGCCGCGCGCCCGCGTCGTGGCCGCGGCCACCTCCGGCGCCGACACCACCATCATGCTCACCGGCCCGACCCCGGCCGCGAAGAAGGCTCTCGAGATCGCGGGGCTCACCCGGGACGACATCGACCTGTGGGAGCTCAACGAGGCGTTCGCCTCCGTCGTGCTGCGTTTCCAGAAGGACATGGACATCCCCGACGAGAAGCTCAACGTCAACGGCGGGGCCATCGCGATGGGTCACCCCCTCGGAGCCACCGGCGCCATGATCACCGGCACCGTGCTCGATGAGCTCGAGCGCACCGGCGGCAGGCGCGCCCTCATCACCCTCTGCGTCGGCGGTGGAATGGGCGTCGCCACCATCATCGAGCGCGTCTGATCCGCCCCACCGACACCACAGCCTTTAGGAGTAGAGAACCAGTGAGCGACAACATGTTCCGGTGGGAGCAGGACGGCGACGGCATCGTCACCCTCACCATGGATGACCCCGACCACGGCGCGAACACCATGAACGCGCGTTTCATCGACGACTTCTCGGAGACCGTCGGCCGTATCGAGGCCGAGAAGGAGTCCATCAAGGGCATCGTCCTGACCTCCGCCAAGAAGAGCTTTTTCGGCGGCGGCGACCTCAAGTCCATGATCACGGCGGGCCCCGGCGACGCCGAGGAGCTCTTCGAGCGGTCCATGCAGATCAAGGGCCGGATGCGCGCCCTGGAGACCCTCGGGGTCCCGGTCGTGGCCGCGATCAACGGCGCGGCCCTGGGCGGAGGTCTCGAGCTCGCCCTCGCCTGCCACCACCGCGTGATGGCCGACGCCCGCGGCGCCAAGGTCGGCCTGCCCGAGGTCACACTCGGTCTGCTGCCCGGCGGCGGCGGCATCGTCCGGACCGTCCGCATGTTCGGTCTGGCGCAGGCCGTGCCCAACATCCTGATGTCGGGCCGTTCGTTCGCCCCGGACAAGGCCCTCAAGGCGGGCCTGGTCGACGAGGTCGTGGCCCCCGAGCAGCTCGTCGACGCCGCGAAGGCGTGGATCAAGACCGATCCCGAGCCCAGTCAGCCCTGGGACCGCAAGGGGTGGACGCTGCCCGGCGGCACGATCAGCGACCCGGCCCTGGCCGGGGTCCTGCCGTCCTTCCCCGCCAACATGCGCAAGCAGACCAAGGGCGCGCCCTCCCCGGCGCCCCGGGCCATCATGGCCGCCGCGGTCGAGGGGTCGCAGGTCGACTTCGCCACCGCCGAGAAGATCGAGGCGCGATACTTCGTCTCGCTCGTCACCGGTCCCATCGCGAAGAACATGATCCAGGCGTTCTTCTTCGACATGCAGCACTGCTCGTCCGGCGGCGCACGCCCCAAGGCCGCCGACGGCTCCGAGATCCCTCGGACCGAGTTCACCAAGGTCGGCGTCCTGGGCGCCGGCATGATGGGCGCCGGCATCGCGTACGTGTGCGCGAAGGCGGGGATCGAGGTCGTGCTCAAGGACGTCGAGCAGGCGTCCGCGGACAAGGGCAAGGCGTACGCGGAGAAGATCGAGGCCAAGGCGCTCGAGCGTGGCCGCACCACGCAGGAGAAGTCCGACGCCCTCCTGGCCCGCATCACGCCCACCACGGACCCGCAGGCGCTGGCCGGATGCGACCTCGTGATCGAGGCCGTCTTCGAGTCGCCGGATCTGAAGAAGAAGGTCTTCCAGGAGATCGAGGACATCGTCGCCCCCGACGCGTTGCTCGGCTCCAACACGTCGACCCTCCCAATCACCGACCTCGCGACCGGCGTCAAGCGTCCCGAGGACTTCATCGGACTGCACTTCTTCTCGCCCGTCGACAAGATGCAGCTGGTCGAGATCATCAAGGGTGAGAAGACCACCCCCGAGACCCTGGCCAAGGCGATCGACCTCACGCTGGCGATCCGGAAGATCCCGATCGTGGTCAACGACTCGCGTGGCTTCTACACCTCCCGCGTCATCGGCACGTTCGTCAACGAGGCGATCGGCATGCTGGACGAGGGGATCGAGCCCTCGACCATCGAGCAGGCCGGCCGCATCGCGGGGTACCCGGCGGCGCCGCTGCAGCTGTCCGACGAGTTGAACCTCAACCTCATGCTCAAGATCCGCGACACCGCGCGCGAGGCCGCCGCGGCCGCGGGCGAGGAGTTCGTGGAGGTGCCGTCCGACCGCGTCACCGCCACGATGGTCAACGAGCTCGGCCGCAGCGGCCGTCTGGCCGGGGCCGGGTTCTACGACTACACCGACGGCACGCGAGCGGGACTCTGGCCGGGCCTGCGGGAGGCGTTCAACACCTCGCCGGACAACGCACCGCCGTTGCAGGACCTGGTCGACCGCATGATCTTCGCCGAGGTTCTCGAGACCCAGAAGTGCGTCGACGAGGGCGTGATCGTGGACGACGCCGACGCCAACATCGGCTCGATCATCGGGAT
>NZ_JAALDW010000286.1:0-4103 GCF_014145055.1 Dietzia sp. DQ11-38-2 | reverse complement strand
TCCCGCCAGTACGCCAGGAACTACGCGGCACCGGGCGCCACGGAACCGTCGGGTTACAAGGGCTTCGTCGCCCGCGCCGAGGAGCTCGCCGCGAAGTACGGTGACCACTTCCTGCCCACCGAGTCGCTGAGGAAGGCTGCCGCCGAACAGGAGTGAAACGGCCACGGGCTCGAAGGCCCGAGCCGGACGAGACAGAAGCGGCCGCCCCCGGGGATCGCCCCGGGGGCGGCCGCGTGTCGTCGCCGTGTTGGGGGTAATTCACCGTTCTCAGTCGACCCCGTGTGGGCGAGGGCGATCGAGTTCGGCACGCGAGAACCGTCCTCTGCCTGCGATTTTGTAAATTAGGCAAGGCTTCCCATGTGAAGGTTAGGCTGTCCTTTGTTTGGGTGCTACTGTAGCCGCATGTTCAGACAGCGCTCAGGCTCGCTCCGGCTGGCCGTCGCCCTCCTGGCTCTCTCCCTGACCTCGTGCGGCGTCGCGACCGGGCTCGGCGGAGACCCCGCCACCATCTCGGGGATACCGCTCGCGTCGGAGGTCTCGGCGATCGAGGACCCACGATCCTTCTCCGGCGAACTCGCCCTGGAGTTGGTCGACGACCCGGTCGAGCCCGTCGCGACCGACCCCGCCCCGCAGCTGCCCGCCGTGGTCACCGACAACCAGGGCACGGTCGTCGAGGTCGCCGACGTCTCCCGGATCCTGCCCCTGGACATCTACGGAACGCTCTCGCGCATCGTGTTCGAACTCGGGTTGGGTGACAACGTGATCGGCCGGGACGTCTCCTCGGCCTTCGCCGAGATCGCTGATCGCCCACTGGTCACGCAGGACGGTCACCAGCTCAACGCCGAGGCGATCCTCGCTCTCGATCCCAGTGTGATCATCACGGACACCTCGCTCGGTCCGTGGGACGTGATCCTGCAGCTGCGCGACGCGGGGATCCCCGTCATCGTGGTGGACTCGCACCGGTCCCCGGACAACGTCGAGGCGCTCACCCGGGCCGTCGCGGACGGCCTCGGGGTGCCCGAGTTGGGCCGTGAACTGGGGGAGCGAACCCGCGCGAAGATCGTCGAGACCGAACGATCGATCTCGTCTGTCGTGCCGGAATCGGAGACCGCGCGGCTGCGCACCGTGTTCCTCTACGCACGTGGTAACGCCGGGGTCTACTACATGTTCGGCCAGGACAGCGGCGCGGACGAGTTGATCACCGCCGCCGGCGGGTACGACGTGTCCTCCGAGGTCGGGTGGAAGGGCGCCAAACCGGCCAACGACGAGGGGCTCATCGCCGCCCAGCCGGACGTCATCATCATGATGAACAAGGGGCTCGAGTCCGTCGGCGGCGTCGACGGGCTGCTCGAGAGGTTCCCGGCCATGGCCCAGACGCCCGCCGGGGCGAACCGGCGGATCGTCGCGATGAACGACGACCTCGTCCTGTCCTTCGGCACCAGGACCCCCGCGGTGCTCAACGCCCTTGCCGTGGCCCTCTACGCCCCCGACGCGCTGTGACGCTCACCGAGGAGTCACGGGCGCGGGTCGGCCGGCCGACGTCACACCCCGTCCCTGCGCGTACATCCGGCGGCGCCCACCGCATTGTGACCGGGGGCCTGCTGATCGTCGGGCTGGCGGTGGCCCTCGGGGTTCTGGGCGTGGTGGCCGCGGCGTCGGGACAGCTGCCCATCCCCGCGACAGAGGTCGCCTCCGGGTTCCTCCGCGGTCTCGGTGTCGACCTCGGCCCCGCCGCGAGCCACCCCCGCGCCGATGCCACGTTATGGAGCGTCCGCTTCCCCAGAGTGGCGATGGCGATGGTCGTGGGCGCCGCCCTCGCGGTGGCCGGTGCGCTCATGCAGGGAGCGTTCGGCAACCCGCTCGCCGAGCCCAGTGTGGTGGGGGTGTCCGCCGGTGCGGCCGTGGGCGCGGCAGCGGCGATCGTGTTCGGGCTGACCGCCTTCGGTGTCTGGACCAGCGTCGTCTGCGCCTTCGTCGCCGGCATCCTCACCACGACGGTGGTGTACCTGTTCAGTCGGAGTAACGGCCGGACCGAGGTGGTCACCCTGGTGTTGACCGGCATCGCCGTGAACGCCGTGGCGGGAGCCGCGCTCGCCCTGCTCATGTTCCTCGGAGACACCCAGGCCCGCGAGGAGATCGTCTTCTGGCAGCTGGGGAGTCTGAACGGCAGCCGGTGGGACCACGTCCTGGTGGTGGCGCCCCTGGCGCTGCTCGGACTGGCCCTGGCGACCCGCCTGGCGCGGCCGCTCGACCTGCTCGCGTTGGGGGAGCGTCCGGCCCGTCACCTGGGCGTTGACGTCGAGCGACTGCGAATCCACTCCATCCTGCTGGTCGGACTGCTCACGGCCGCTGCGGTGAGCTTCTGCGGAATCGTCGCCTTCGTGGGACTGGTGGTGCCGCACCTCATCCGCATGATCGCCGGTCCGGGACACCGACTGCTGCTGCCGGCGTCCGCGCTGGGCGGCGCGGTGTGCCTGCTGGCCGCGGATCTGCTGGCCCGGACCGCGGTGGACTACGCGGAGTTGCCGCTCGGCATGGTGACGGCCGCCGTCGGCGGCCCGTTCTTCTTCTGGCTGCTGCACCGCACACGTCGTACCGCGGGGGGCTGGGGATGAGCGGCGGCGAAACACGCGTGCCGGTGGTGTCCGCCGAGGGGGTCACGGTACGCCTCGGCGGTCGGACCCTGCTCGATTCGGTGGACCTGGAGATCTATGCCGGTGAGGTGCTCGCTCTGGTGGGTCCCAACGGGGCGGGGAAGTCGACGCTGCTCGGCGTGGTGGCGGGGGACACCCACCCCGACGCCGGCCGCACCGTCCTCGACGGCCGCGATCTACGGCGGTGGCGCCTCGGGGATCTCGCCCGGCGCCGAGCGTTGCTCACCCAGGCCAACTCCGTCGCCTTCCCCTTCACCGTGCGGGAGATCGTCGCGATGGGTCGCGCACCCTGGGCGGCGCGGCCGGAGGGCGACCACGACGAGGAGGTCATCGAGGAATCGCTGGCCGCCACCGACACCGCCCACCTGCGGTCCCGGACCTTCCCGACCCTGTCCGGTGGTGAGAAGGCGCGCGTCTCCCTGTCGAGGGCGCTCGCGCAACGCGCCGGTGTGTTGTTGCTGGACGAACCCACCGCGGCGGTCGACCTGCGCCATCAGGAGGTCGTCCTGGAACTGGCCCGGACCGTGGCCGACGCCGGTGGGGCGGTGGTCGTGGTGCTGCACGACCTCGAGCTGGCGGCCGCGTGGTCCGACCGTCTCGTGATGATCTCGGACGGCCGCATACGGGCCGAGGGGTCCCCGGAGCAGGTCCTCACCTCCGAACTGGTGGAAGAGGTCTACCAGCAGCCGGTCGTCGTCGACCGGCATCCCGTCACCGGTGATCTGTTGGTCACCCCGGATCGACGACGATTCCGGACCGCCCGGACGCCGGTGGAGCCCGCGGTCGACACCACACACGCGTCGGCCCTCGTCAAGGAGTTCTCGTGAGACACACACTGTCATCAACGGCACGGGCGACCGTGGCCCGGATCGTCGCCGTTCTGACACTGGCGCTGCTCGGCACCTCGGTGCTGGCCGTGCTGACCCAGGCCACGGCGCACGCCGCCGCGCGACTGACGGCATCGAGTTCGCTGGGCGGGGCGGTGGCGTCGACGTCGGGCACGACCGGGTTCACCCTGTCGGGTTCGGGTTTCCAGGCGGTCGAGGGCGGTTTCGGTGGCGTGTACGTCGGGTTCGGCTGGGTCAGCGGATCCGGGTGGGGGCCGTCCAACGGTGGCGCGACGGGCCGGACCTACGACTACGTCCCGGACGAGCAGTCGCGCAGCAACCAGGGATACCAGGCATTCGTCGCCTTCCCCGGCTCGTCGACGGCCGGAGAAGCCCAGGCGACGATGGGTTCCGATGGATCGTTCCGGGTGAACCTCACGGTCCCGGGTCCCACGTTCACCGGAGCCGGGGGCAAGAGCATCGACTGCACCAAGGTCACCTGCGGTTTCCTCACCTGGGGCGCGCACGGGGTGCGCAACGGCGCCAACGAGACCTTCACCCCGGTGACCTTCCGGGCCGGGGACCCCGCACCCGCGGTCGAGCAGTCGCCGGCGGCGGGAGC
>NZ_JAALDW010000285.1:0-6003 GCF_014145055.1 Dietzia sp. DQ11-38-2 | reverse complement strand
GTGGGTGACGGGCCCTCGACCCGACACTCGACGCGGACCCGGGGCGCGTACGTCGAGGACACGGTGTCGGTGCTGACCGTCTCCTCGCCCCGCTGGACCACACGGGTGACCCGGGCCGTGTACCCGTCGGCGCCCGGATCCGGTGTGCACCCGGGGCTGGTGACCACGCGGGTCTCGGCGCGGCGGAGGTCGGCCCGGGGGGCGGTCGAGATCCGCACCGTGTACTCGCGGGTCCCCCACAGCCGGACGGTGACCGAGCTGCCACTACCCGAGGCGTCGATCACCAGACCCGTGCCCTGCCCGTTGCGGAAGCCCACGTCCTCGGACGCGGTGGCGTCGCGCCCGGCGGGGAACTGCGCCCCGTCGACACCTCGGCCCGTCCTGACCAGCCCCTGCGCCCCGGACTCGAACGCGGCGTTGAAGAGCGCCGTGGCCACGGCGTCGGCGGACACGTCCCCCGAGACGACACCGGTGACATCGGACATGGAGAAGGTCTCGCCGGAAGGGATGAACTGCCCCGCGAGCGAGGCGATCATCGACTGCGCCCGTCCGCTGGCGCCCACCGCCACGGTGAATTCACCGACGGGCTCGCGGATCCCGGCCCTCTCGGCCTCCTCGGTGGTGACCTCCGGGTCCCGACCCACATAGGCGACGGGCAGCACGCGCGGCCCCTGCATGTCGGTGAGCTGTCCCGGGAGCGCACCGAGGAGCGGACCCCACGAGACGGTGCGCCCCTGGACGGCGGGGACGACGGAGGCGGTCGATCCGCTGAAGGAGAACGTGGCGTCCCGCCCCTCCTGCTCGGTCTCCTCCATCAGCGGCTCCAGGATCCCCTTCGCAGCATCCGCGTCGAACCGGGGCTCCAGCACGGCCCCGTCGCGCACGAAGGTCAGGTACTCGCCGATCCGGTCACGCGGGAAGAGGACGGGAACGGCGTGCGGGTCGTCGGGGTCGACCATTGTCAGCTCCCGCTCGGCGGGAACCGCCCGGTCCCTTCCCGGGGGCGGCGGCGGGGCCGGCAACCGCGTCGTGACGGTGGTGACGGGCGGCTCCGTCCCGTCCTCACGCATCCGCGAGGCCAGCAACGTCAGGTCACGCCCGGCGGCGGGCTCGGCGACATCGCGGATGAGCGCACGCACCTGGTCCGCCTGCGTCTCGGTGGGGGTGTAGTCGACGACGAGGTCGACCCCGTCGTCGTCGAGCCAGTGGGCGAGCACGGCATCGCGCGAGCTCTCGATCCGCAGGCGCTGGCCGTCCAACGGGATGGCGGAGCGGACCTCGTCCCGGTCGAACCAGATGGCGCCCTCCCGCGGTTCGAAGTCCGCCTGCAGGGCGAGCCTCTCCAGGAAGTCGGTGAGCCGCGCGTCGGGGATCACGCTCGCGATGCCCACCTCGGTGGACCACACCAGGCTGATCAGTCGCGTGACGGGGTTGAGGGGTTGCTCTCCCGCGCGGTCCAGGGTGCCCTGCCAGTCCACGGACAACCCGACCGACTGAGGATCGAGGGTGGTCGACACGACGCCGGCCCGGAGGTCGACCTCCTCGTCGACCCGTGGGCCCAGCTCACGGATGAGGAGCTGCTCGGCGTCGGCCGTGCGCATGCCGCCGACCTGGATCCCGGCCACCTCCGCACCGCGCGGCACCCGGCCGATGCTGTGGACGAGGTCGAAACCGTAGAGCACCGCCAGCCCCATGAACACACCGACTCCGGCGTGGATCCACCTCGACCGCACGCGGTAACGTCGCCGGTCGGCGGCCGCGGGATGCGGGCCGTCTCCCTCGAGCACGACAGGCCGGGCGGGGCCGGCGTCACCGGTGGTGGTGGATTCGTCCACTGGTTCTCACGCCTCCTCACGAGCGGGGACTCTCGACCCGGCGGGGCGCCGACCGGGGATGTCCCACCCGAACCACTGTGGCGTCCACTATGACGGACCGGTACCGATGAGTGCAGCCCCCGCGCCGTACGCGGGGGCTGCACTCAGGAAAACCAGCCGGGTGCCGACCCGGTCGGCGCCGGGGTCAGCGTTCGACGATCGCCGTGACGCCCTGACCGCCGGCGGCGCAGATCGAGATGAGTGCGCGGCCCGAGCCCTTCTCCTCCAGCAGCTTGGCGGTGGCGGCCAGGATGCGGGCTCCGGTGGCGGCGAACGGGTGCCCGGCCGCCAGCGACGAGCCGTTGACGTTGAGCCTGCTGCGATCGATCGACCCGAGCGCCGAATCCAGGCCCAGGCGCTCGGTGCAGTACTCCTCGGACTCCCAGGCCGCGAGCGTGGCCAGGACCTGCGAGGCGAAGGCCTCGTGGATCTCGTAGTAGTCGAAGTCCTGCAGGGTCAGGCCGTTGCGCTCGAGCAGACGCGGCACGGCGTAGGTGGGGGCCATGAGCAGCCCGTCCGGGGTGCGGCCGTCGTGACCGTGGATGAAGTCGACCGCCGCGGTCTCGGAGTCGACCAGGTAGGCACGGACCGGGAGCTTGTTCTCCTCCGCCCAGGCCTCGCTCGCCAGCAGGACCGCCGAGGCGCCGTCGGTGAGCGGCGTGGAGTTGCCGGCCGTCATGGTGGCCTCGGTGCCGTGGGCCTCGGCGTCACGCTTGCCGAACACCGGCTTGAGCTTCGCGAGCTTCTCCTCGGACGAGTCGGGACGCATGTTGTCGTCACGCGGCACGCCGAGGAACGGGGTGACCAGGTCGTCCTGGAAACCGGAGTCGTAGGAGGCGGCGAGGTTGCGGTGGCTCGCCGCGGCGAGTGCGTCCTGATCCTCGCGGGTCACGCCGAGCTCCCGCGCGGTGATGGCCGCGTGCTCGCCCATCGACAGGCCGGTGCGGGGCTCGGCGTTCTGCGGCTGCTCGGGGACCAGCGACTGCGGACGGATCTCGCCGAGCAGCTTGACCCGGTCCATCGCGCTCTTGGCCGACGCGACCTTGATGAGGATCTTGCGCAGGTCGTCGTTGACGGCCAGCGGGGCGTCGGAGGTGGTGTCGGTGCCGCCCGCGATACCGGCGTCGATGCGACCGACCGCGATCGCGTCAGCCACCTGGATGGCCGAGGCCAGGCCGGTGCCGCACGCCTGCTGTACGTCGTAGGCCGGGCTGGACGAGTCGAGCACCGAACCGATGACCGACTCGCGGGTGAGGTTGAAGTCACGGGCGTGCTTGAGAACGGCCCCCGCGGCGACCATCCCGACACGCTTACCCTGGAGGCTGTAACGGCTCGCGAGGCCGTCGATCGCCGCGGTGAGCATGTCCTGGTTCGAGGCGTCCGCGTACTTGCCGTTCGATCGGGCGAAGGGGATTCGGTTGCCGCCGACGATGGCGACCTTGCGGGGGCTGGTGGTCACGTGTGTCACTCCCGTTTTATCTCGGTATCCGGTGGCCCGTAGCGCGGCCCGACGAGTATTGTTACTCAGCGGTAAGTTACTTGTCGACCCGTACGACCGCACCTCTCCAGGAGATGATCGCCATGGCACAGGGCAACCTCGACCTCTACTCGCAGTTCGTGACCTCGGCCCCCGGGTCGTTCATCGCCGGCAAGGTCGGCCTCCCGCAGCCCGAGCAGCTCCGCCGCTACGAGGCCGGGCAGCCGGCCCTCCACGGCCCGGTCCTCGTCGGGGGCGAGGGCCGCCTCGTCGAACCGGTCCGCGCGATCCTGGAGTCGGATTACGAGCTGGCCGGGGCGGACGCCGAGGGCAAGTTCGCTGGCCTGGTATTCGACGCGACCGCCGTCCGCCGCGCCGAGGACCTCAAGGCACTGTTCGACTTCTTCAACCCCGTCGTCCGCCGCGTCGCCGCCTCCGGCCGCGTCGTCGTTCTGGGGACCCCACCGGAGGAGACCGGCTCGGTGGAGGAGCGCATCGCCCAGCGCGCGCTCGAGGGCTTCACCCGCTCGCTCGGCAAGGAGATGAAGCGCGGCACCACGGTCCAGCTGGTCTACGTCTCCGCCGACGCCGACACCGGCGCGTCGGGCCTCGAGTCCACGCTGCGCTTCATCCTCTCCGGTAAGTCCGCCTACGTCGACGCCCAGGTGTTCCGCGTGGGCGCCGGCGCGGCGACCGCCCCCGCCTCCTGGGACCGCCCCCTCGAGGGCAAGGTCGCAGTGGTCACCGGCGCGGCCCGGGGCATCGGTGCGGAGATCGCCGCCGTGCTCTCCCGCGACGGGGCGCACGTGATCTGCTGCGACGTCCCGGCCGCCGGCGAGTCGCTCTCCGCCACCGCCAACAAGGTGGGGGGCACGTCGCTCCCCCTCGACGTGACCGCCGCCGACGCCGCCGAGGTCCTGGCCAAGCACGTCCAGGAGCGTCACGAGGGCGTCGTGGACATCCTCGTCCACAACGCCGGTATCACCCGGGACAAGACCCTGGCCGGCATGGACGCCGCACGCTGGGACGCGGTCATGGCCGTCAACCTCATCGCCCCGGAGCGGATCACCGCCGAGCTCGCGGAGAAGGGCGTGCTCACCGAGGGCGGACGCGTCGTGGGTGTCTCCTCCATGGCCGGCATCGCCGGGAACCGCGGTCAGACCAACTACGCCGCCTCCAAGGCGGGTGTGATCGGGTTCGTCAACGGCGCCTCCGCCGAGCTGGCGTCCAAGAAGATCACCGTCAACGCCGTGGCCCCCGGCTTCATCGAGACCCAGATGACCGCCGCCATCCCCTTCGCCACCCGCGAGGCCGGCCGCCGGATGAACTCCATGCAGCAGGGCGGCCTGCCGGTCGACGTGGCCGAGACCATCGCCTACTTCGCCAGCCCCGCCTCGTCCGCGGTCACCGACAACGTGATCCGCGTGTGCGGCCAGTCCCTCCTGGGCGCGTGATCGCGGTGGACAACACGTCGTCAGGTGGCGCGGTTGAGTACACCCGCCTGCCCGCCATCCCCAACCTGCTCGCCCAGTACGCCAAGGCCGCGGTCGGCTCGGCCCCCGTGGTGGGTGGCAGGCGCGACGGGAAGTCGATGCCGGAGAAGGGCGTCGAGGTGGAGGGCGTCCGCGTGGACACGGCCAACCTCGCCGCCTACGCCCGGGTCTGCGACCTGCGGTTCGGTGACGTACTGCCGCTGACCTACCCGTTCACGCTGGCCTTCCCGCTGAGCATGCAGCTCATGTTGGACCCGGCCTACCCCGTGCCGGCCATGGGTTCGGTGCATCTGACCAACGAGATCGAATCCCACCGCCCGCTGCGGGTGGGCGACGCGCTGTCGATCCGCGCACGGGCCGAGAACCTGCGCGAACACCCCGCCGGCTTGCTGATCGACATCGTCACCGAGATCCGCACCGGCGACCACGACGAGCCGGCCTGGGTCCAGAGGTCCGGGCTGCTCTCCAAGCGCAGGACATCCCTCACCCCGCCCAAAGACGCGCCGCGGCCGCCGAAGCCCGAGCCGCCCACGGCCGCGGAGATCGGTGATCCCACCGTGGTCAAGTCGGTCTCCGAGTCACTGATCGCCGAGTACGCGTCGGTGTCCGGGGACCGCAACCCCATCCACGTCTCCAAGGTGGGCGCCAAGGCGTTCGGGTTCCCGAATGTCATCGCGCACGGGATGTGGACGGCGGCGACACTGCTCGGGGTGGTCGAAGGGGCGATCCCCGAACGGGCGCGTTACTCGGTCGAGTTCGGCAAGCCCGTGATCCTGCCGGCGAAACTGGGCATCTACGCCCGGCGCGGTGCCGGTGCCGACGATCCGGCCTGGTCGCTGCGGGTGCGCAACCCGCGCAAGCTCGAAACCGTGCACGCGACGGCCACCATCGAGGAGCTCTGACCGCACGACATCGACCCCGGTCGCCCGCCCCGAACCCGGGCGGGTGACCGGGGTTCGTCGTCGGTCCGGTTCCGCTCCACCGCGAATGGGCATATGTTCTGGGTCACACCGATTCTCGACAGCAGGGAGACCACCGTGCCCTTCTCTCCACCCCCGTCCGCCAACCGATCCCGACTGAGCCCCCGGCCCCGGCTGAGGTCCCAATCCGTGGTCGGCATCGTCGCCGCGGCAGCCCTCACCCTCACCCTGCCCGCCAC